>JAFQVZ010000344.1 GCA_017407765.1 Clostridia bacterium
AGCCCGGTCGGGCGATTCGTGAATCGCCCCTACAATATCCCCCAGTCAACTTCGTTGACAGCCCCCTTTAGGCAAGGGGGCCATTATCTCGTGCCTATATTCCCTCTACGACCATAGGCATGAACTTCATGCCGTCCTCTTCGAGCATGCCGCTGAGAGCCTTGAAGCCCATAGCCTCATAAAAAGGCACGGCAAAGGGCGAGGAATTGACCGTCACACGGTTCAGATCGGGGTCAAGATACTTACAGTCGGCCACCGCCTTCTTGAGAAGGGTCGAGCCGATGCCGCGGCGATGATATTCGCCGTCTACAAACAGCAGAGCGATATGGTTATTATCTCTAACGGCGCACACGCCCACCATAAGGTCGTCTTCAAATGCGCCCCAGAAGGTCATGATTCCTTCGCCCAGCATCATATTCATATATTCTCCGTCGATAAAGCGCCAGAACTCCTCGATGCCCTCCTGAGTGAACTCAGGAGCCTGAAACTCGGCAAAAACCTCCCATACAAGGGCCATTGCCTCTTCAAGATCGGCAGGCTCCAGCAGCCTGATCTCTTTCTTGCTCAAATGTGTTTTCACCTCTGTTTGAACATAAGTCCCTATAATATGGGTATTATATCACGAATGCATCAAAAAGTGTATATCTTATCTTATTTTTTTGTGCTTAATTATGAAAAAACAACCTACGACTTTGAGGGAAGCCTTGTGTGAGATCCTTCGATTCCGCTGCGCTCCACTCAGGATGACAACGCAGTGAGCACCGAACCAAATTGTCATTCTGAGCGAAGTGAAACGAAGCCCCGGAATCTCACGCCGTGCCGCGCTAAAACAAAAACCTCCCCGGAGGGAGGTCTTTATTATCAGTTATATTCCTTCATCATCCTGCCGCCCTTGATGATGGCAATGTTGGCGCAGGTGACGCATATAAGGGCCATGCCGACGGCATAGGCAAAGGAGGGCAGATAAGAGCCCGTGAAGTCGTAGAGATAGCCGTATACGGGGCACAGCAGGCCCGAACCGATGGACATGGCCGTAGAGGTGTAGGACATGATCTTGTCATAGTCCCTGTCGCCGAAAACGGCGCGGGGGATCAGGGCACCCATAAGGCTGGTGGTGGACGCGCCGTAGCCAAAGACGAATACGGCGGGGAACAGCAGCCACGAGCCCACCCATGTGGAGGCGATTACCATGCCGAGGCCGAGGATGGCGCAGCTTTCGGCCAGAGTTACGGCAAACCTTACGCCCTTGACATCCGACAGCCTGCCGAAACTCAGCTTGCCCAGGGTTCCGCCGATAAGCGAAACCGAGGTGAGGGTGGCGCCAACGCCCGCGCCGATACCGATGACCGAGGCATAGGTGGTGATGTGGTTTGTGGCATTAAAGACAACGCCGAAGCAGGGAACGCAGATAAGGGTGAGGATAAAGGCCACCGACTTGAAGGCCTTTTCGGCAGGAACGCCGGTCTTGACAGCGGGGGCCGCAGGCTCGTCCTTCTTCACCTCAGCCGCGGCATCGTCTGCGCCGTAGGGCTTCATGCCCATGTCTTCGGGCCTCATTCTGACAAGGAAGATCGAAACGGGCAGCATGACGACAGCGGTGATGGCGGCAATGGCCAGATAGCCCTCGCGCCATGTGTTGCCGCCGATGATGGCGCTGATAAGGGGGTTGGCAAAAACGCCGGTGATGGCACCCATGGCAAGGCATGCGCCATAGATGGTGCCGTTGTTCTTTTTGAACCAGTTGTTGATCATCAAAGGCACGGTGACGCCGCCGTAAAAGGCGATGGACGCGCCCACAACAGCCGCGGCGAGATAGACCTGCCACAAAGCCTGAACCTGAGAAAGGGCGCAGAAGCCGAGGACGGCCGAGATCGTGGCGCAGGTGAGCACCTTGCGGATGCCGTATTTATGCATGAGCTTGCGCGCGGTGGGGAAGGTCAGGGCCGAGGCAAAGGCCTGCATGGTCTGATAGAAGGCCACGTCGCCGACGCCGACGCCCAGCTCGAGGCTCATGGGCAGATAGAAATTGCCGATGGTATAGGCGATAACGCCGAGGTTGATGCCGACGATGCAGCATCCGCAGATCATGATGACCCACGCATAGTGAAACAGCGGTTTCTTTTGATTTTTCATATTATCCCTCTGTATTTATATATTTTTACATACATCGAGATGATATCACAAAGATTGATATGTGTAAAGCTCCGGCAAAATGGCCCCCTTGTGTAAAGGGAGGTGGGTGAGCAAAGCGAACCCGGAGGGATTGACGGGTGCTCGCCGTGGCAACCCCTCAGTCGTCAAAGACGACAGCTCCCCTTACACAGGGGAGCCGTTTTGCCTGCGCGTCATACCCTCATCCGGTCGTGCGGATATTTAACTGCAATGCCCATTCTTCTGGCGCACA
>JAFQVZ010000345.1 GCA_017407765.1 Clostridia bacterium
CCGCGGAACTGTCATAGTGTATTCTGATGGCAGATATGAAGTGTATCCCGAAAAAATCAGATAAAATCAAAAGCTCCGCTTGCACAGCAAGCGGAGCTTTTCTTCTTTTATTTACTTGAGATAAATGAATCATAATAGCATTTTGCCGCGCGGAGTGCGGCGGCAACATCCTCGTCATTCGAGCATGCACCGAGCGAAAAACGCACAAAACCTGCATCCATGCGGCTGACGGCAACATTGTTTTCAGCCATAAAATCGCGCATCCCGTCGGGGTCAGGAACACTTACCGAGATAATGCCGGCGCGGTGCGCGGGGTCGGCGGGAGTAACGAGGGTATAGCCGATTTCTTCAAGTCCCTTATAGAGCAGGGCAGAAAGCGAAGCGATATGATCGGCAATAGGCTCAATGCCTGCATTGACGATCAGAGACAGGCCTTCATTCAGGGCATATATTCCGGGGTAATTGAGGTTGCTCTGCTCCAGCTTCAGGGCCGAAAGCGGATCAAGGCATACATTCTCCCACTTGTCGCGGTCGATGGTCATCGCACCCGAGCTGCCTGCGTGCTGAGGCTTAAGTATGGAGAGCAGGGCGGGAGATACATAGAGGATGCCAATGCCGGGGACGGCCAGCAGCGCCTTGTGCCCTCCGCACGATACCGCCGAGACGCCCCACTCCTCGGCTTTGAAGGGGAGTAGGCCAAGGCTTTGGATGGCATCGACCACAAGGAAGATCCCCTTGCGGCGGCAGAAGCTTCCCAGAGCTTCAAGGTCGCAGGTGTACCCTGTGGAGGCCTGAACATGGCTGACGGCGATCATCCTTGTATGCTCGTCGACGACTGCGGCAAAGTTATCCACATCCGGTGAATAACTTTCGGCTTTCACAACACGGCATTCCACCCCGATATCCTTCAGCGCCAGCCAGGGCATGAGGTTGGAGGTGTGCTCCTGGTCGCTTACGACGATATTGTCGCCCTTTTTCCAGGGGAAGGCGCGTGCAATGAGGTTGAGCCCCTCCACCGTGTTCTTGGTGAAGGCGATGCCGCGGCTGCTTTCGCCTCCGACGAGCAGACAGGCCAGCTTGCGGGTCTCGTCGGCTGTGGCATTCCATGATTTTTTGGCATGGGCGCCGTATTTTTCGCAGTCGGTAAAATAGCGGTCGATGCCGCGGCGGGACGAGATGGTGCCGCCGTTATGGAAGGCCGATGCAAGATATGTATGGGTAAAACAGAGGGGGTTATTGGCGCGGAAAATGGAAAGTGCAGTCATAATGATTTCCTCCTTGTGATGAGGCCTAAAGCATACGAGTATTGCGAAATTGAAGCGAAAAGAGTATTATAAGCAGGTAAAGAAAAAACACCGGCATCCATGTATGAACATGGCTTCCGGTGCTTGATAAAATGGCACGCCCGAGGGGATTCGAACCTCCGACCTACCGCTTAGGAGGCGGTCGCTCTATCCTGCTGAGCTACGGGCGCACATTCAACCTAATAATCATAACTGGAAAAATAATTTTTGTCAACAGGTTAAGGAGTACAATATTTTGAGAATACTTGCTATAGGCGATGTCTGCGGAGCGGCGGGCCGCAAGCTTGTGAAAACAAGGCTCAATGCCCTCAGACGCGAGCTTAAAGCCGACCTTGTAATAGTCAACGGCGAGAATGCCAACGACAACGGACGAGGCCTTTCGCCCGACACGGCCGACGATTTTTTTTACGCCGGTGCTGATATCATAACTCTGGGAAATCACGCCTTTAACGACAGGCGTCTTTATAATTATCTCGACGATCACAGGTATATCGTAAGGCCCTATAACGTATCTTCGCGCGCCCCGGGCAGCGGATATGCCACCATCGACATTGATGGCAGGCGAGTCTGCGTTGCCAACCTTCTGGGCAGGGTGGATATGGACTATCGCAACAACAGCCCCTTTGAGGCGGCCGACCGCATCCTCAGAGATGTGGATGCCGATATTTTTATTTTTGATATCCATGCCGAAGCCACCAGCGAAAAACGCGCCTTTGGCTATTATATGGACGGCAGGGCGGCCGTGGTGTTCGGCACGCACACCCATGTGCCCACGCGCGACCTTCAGGCTCTGCCCAAAGGCACAGGCTATATCACCGATCTGGGCATGACCGGCTCCGGCCAGTCGGTGCTCGGCGTCAAGCCCAAATGCTCGATAGATATGTTTTTGGGCGAGCCTTACGTTAGATATGATTATGCCGAAGCAGACCCGGTTATGCAGGGGGCGCTTTTTGTCCTCGATAACAGTGGGAAATGCGTCGAGACTCAGGCAATAGACTTCAGATAAGAGGGAAGGTATTTAATTATGTCTGAACTTATGGAAAAAAGCTTTGAAAAGGGCGGGATATATCTTGTTTCTCCCCAGCTTTCTATGTGCAGCCATGTAGGCCATGGCTTTTTCACCCGCCAGGGCGGCGTTTCGAAGGGGATCTTCGAAAGCCTTAACTTCCGTTATACCGGCGGAGACAACGAAAACGATATAAAGCGCAACTATACCATCGCTGCCGAAACCATAGGCGGAAAATACGACGATATCGTGCGGACCTGCCAGCTTCACACCGACAAGATCGAGGTCGTCCGCGAGCGCGAGGGCGGCTTCCGTCAGGTGGGCAGGCCCGATGGCTGCGATGCCATCATCACCAATGTTCCCGGTGTTGTTCTGGCCGCATTCTATGCCGACTGTCAGATGATCATGCTGTATGATAAAAAGCAGCATGCCATTGCTGCCGTTCATGCCGGATGGCGCGGAGTTGCAAACGGGATCCTGGCGAAGACCATCAGGAAGATGGGCGAGGAATACGGCACCCAGCCCAAGAACATCATCGCTGCGGTAAGCCCCTCGATATGCCGCAGGTGCTTTGAGACCGATGATGATGTTAAGGAGATCCTTTTTGAGATATATGAAGATCAGGTGCCCGATTATTTCTATCGCGAGGGAAACAAGTGGCACATCGACCTCAAGATGCTCACCTATTCGTCGCTCATAAGGACCGGAGTGCTGCCCTATAATATCGATCTGTCGAGCCGCTGCACACGCTGCGGCGACCCCGAACTTTATTGGTCGCACCGCCGCACAGGTAATGAAAGAGGCGTTCACGCCGGAATGATAATGCTCAAACCCTGAGAAAAAGGATAAGCCTCAACAAAAATACTTAGATTGCCAAAATTTTTAGTGCAATTGGGTCTGGGCTGTGATATAATCATGGGTAGAATAGTTATTCTATGGCCCTTTGCCGGTCGTTTGGAGGGGAAAAATGAAACTGGAGAATAACAATGGAATTATTGCTGTTTCCAACAAGGTCATTGCCGCGGTGGCAGGCCATGCTGCAACAGCGTGTTTCGGAGTCAAGGGAATGACCGAGACTTCGGTCAAAGACGGCATCGTCAGGCTGCTCAAAGGCGAGCAGATGACAAAGGGCGTTTTTGTAAGTCCCTCTGAAGACGGCAGCAAGGTCGATATCGAGCTTCACATTGCCGTCGATCCTGCTGTTAACATTGCGGCAGTGGCAGAACCTATAATTGCAGAAGTTAAATATAACGTAGAAAGACAGACAGGCTTCAGGACGGGAAAGATCACCGTCTGCGTAGATGGCATCAAGGCCTGATACACCTGTGAATGGAGGAAATAAATTGGCAAAGTTTATTGACGGCGAACTTTTTAAAAATATGATGATCGAGGGCGCAGCCGCCGTTGACGCCCGCAAGGAAGAGATCAACGATCTTAATGTATTCCCCGTCCCCGACGGTGATACAGGTATCAATATGTCGCTGACCCTTAATGCAGCGGCCAAGGAGCTGAACAAGCTCAGCACACCTACTCTGGGCAAGGCTCTTGATGTAGCGGCATCGGCAGTTCTGCGCGGCGCGCGCGGCAACTCGGGCGTTATCACATCGCTGCTGTTCCGCGGCTTTGCCAAGGGCATGAAGGATCTTTCGCAGGCAGATGGCGGCAACCTCGCCAACGGCCTGACCGAGGGCGTTGCCGCAGCTTATAAGGCAGTCCTCAAGCCCGCTGAGGGCACTATCCTGACAGTTTCGAGGATCTCGGCAGAGGCAGCCGTCAAGGCAGCCAAGGCAGACCGCGACTGCGAGAAGGTCCTTGAAGCAGCCATCGAGGCAGCCAAGGTAGCCCTTGAAGACACAGTCAACCAGAATCCCGTCCTTCAGAAGGCAGGCGTTGTCGACGCCGGCGGCTTCGGCTATATCGTCCTTCTCGAGGGTATGTATAATGCTCTGACAGGCAAGGAAGGCCTCCGTTCGGTCTTCATGCCCAAGCTGGGCAGCAAGCCCAAGCTGGAATCTCCCACAGCGATGGCAGACTTCAGCCAGTTCGACACAGGCGAGATCACATTCTCCTACTGCACCGAGTTCATCGCAGAGCGCTCGAAGGATCCCAAGCGCAGCCCCGACAAGCTGCGTGAGTTCCTCAACGGCATCGGCGACAGCGTTGTAGTCGTAGAGGACGACGAGATCATCAAGGTCCATGTTCACACCGACACACCCGACAAGGCTCTGGGTGAAGGCCTCAAGTATGGCCCCCTGCTGACAGTCAAGATCGAGAATATGCGCGCTCAGCATGAAGAGCTGCTGCGTGAGGCTATGGCCGAGAACCTGGGCGAGCGCCACATTGCCGCTCCCGAGAACCGTTACGGCTTTGTTGCTGTCGCAGCAGGCGACGGCGTAAGCTCGGTATTCGAGGATCTGGGTGTCGACAGCATGGTAAAGGGCGGACAGACAATGAACCCCTCTACCGAGGACATTCTGAATGCTATTGATGCAACACCTGCCGAGGTAGTATTCGTTCTGCCCAACAACAAGAACATCATCATGGCCAGCGAGCAGGCAGCTCCTCTTTCCGACAAGCAGGTAGTCGTTCTGCCCACAAAGACCATTCCTCAGGGCCTTTCGGCAATGCTTGCCTTCGACCCCGATGTCGAGCTGGCAGTTAACGAAGCCAACATGACAAAGGCCATCCAGAATGTACGCACCGGTCAGATCACATACGCTGCACGCGACAGCGAGTTTGACGGCCGCAACATCAAGGAAGGCGACTTTATGGCTATGGCTGAGGGCAAGCTTGTTCACACAAGCAAGAAGTTCGACAGCGTTGTCAAGAAGCTTGCAGGCGAGATCGCCGACAAGAAGAGCACATTCATCACCGTCATTTACGGTGAGGGCGCTGACGAAGAGCAGGCTCAGGGCGTAGCTGAGGTCCTTCAGAAGGAAGCCAAGAATGCCGAGATCAATATCATTTTCGGCGGCCAGCCTGTTTACTCCTACATTATCTCTGTAGAATAATTTCACAAAAATAATCAACAGCCTGTGGAGAGATCCACAGGCTGTTTTTTACATACAGAGATATTTTTGTCCGGACAGTCGTAGGGGCGATTTAAGAATCGCCCTCCTTCGCTTCTTAGCCCTCTTTGGGAAAGAGGGTGGCAGCGATAGCTGACGGGTGTTTGGCACGGCGCATTTGTTGAAAATCGCCATATCCCTCCGAGCTTGCTGGTTGTGCTGTCAGCGAGAATGGAGGGGTCGTATATTTCCCATAAGATCTTTACACCAAACCTCAGTCGGCACAAGGCCGACAGCTCCTTTCCCAAAGGAGCCTTGGACGCGCCGCCTCATCCGTCACCCTTCGGGCGACACCTTCCCCACACAGGGGGAAGGCTTTGGTGCCTATCTATAGCCTTATGTGAGATTCCTCGACTTCGCTCGGAATGACATTTTAGTTCGGCATAAAGATAGATTGTCATCCTGAGCGGAGTGTAACGGAGTCGAAGGATCTCACGCCGTGCGTCAAACAGGCACTCCTTGCCGTCTCTTACTTCTTCGCGTAGTCGATGCAGGCCTGACGTACCCACTCGAGGCGGTTGTCGTCAAGGTCGGTGGGAACGGTGCAGTCGGCAGCGATCATGATGCCCACAGAGCCTGCCTCGTCGAGGATCTTGTGGGTGTAGGCCACAACCTCTTCGCGTGTGCCCGAATCAAGAACACCGGTCTGGGGGAAGCCGCCGAAGACGGGCTTGCCGCCAAAGAGCTTTTTGCCTTCCTTAAGGGATACGCCTTCGATGGTGACGGCCCAGTTGATGGCGGCACAGTCATAGTCCTTGAAGAGCTCAAGGTCGTTTGTGAGGCCGGCAAAGCCGCAGATGTGCAGCAGATTGATCTTGCTGAGGGAGTTGGCATGCTCGATGACCTTCTTATCGGAAGGTGTGATGTACTGGCGGTAAAGATCCTGGGGGAAGAAGTTATTCTGATTGTTTACACTGAAATAAATGCCCTCGGCGCCGCATTCTTTAATAAGCATCTCGTTGAGGTGCATGATCGTCTCGGCAAGAATATCAAGAGCCTTTACGAACGACTCGGGATCTTCGCGCAGGAAGCCGACGAGGTCCAGCTTACGTCCATCGGGAATGCGGCTTGCCGCTGTCTTAAGGACCATGGCAGGAGAGAAGCCGGTGACGTACTTGGGAGCCTCGGAATCCTTATAGAATTCGAGGGCACGGAGGGTGAGCTCCTTTGTCTTCTGCATGAAGGGAGAATCGGGTGCGGGAGCCTTGAGCTTGGGCAGGTCGGCGGCACATTTGACCTCGGAAAGGTCGACCGGCATGAGCATGAGCGAGTCGTTCATGACCTTGATAACATCGGGGTCGAAGATCTCGCGTGATTTGCGGTGGCCTTCGATATTCTTTTCAAAGATATCGGGGCGCTCGATACCCTTGAGCCATTCGCTGCGCTCGGTGAAATGATGGAAAAATGCAATGGGCACGCGGTCTACCGGTTGGTTTGCCAGGAAGCTTTCAAAACGTTCACGCTTGTTCATAAAAGATACTCCTTTAAAAAATTAGTGTGCTGTATCTATACTCTACTATATCACATTTTTAACTGTCATGTCGTACGAAAAAGATTGTTAAAATTTTTGCACAATAACAGATAGCTGTTTAGCGAAATATTGTTGCACTTTTTACTGGTTAGTGCTAAAATTAACTCAGAATGTTCTTTGAATATTTTAAAAACTTAATCATAGGAGATGTATACAATGGCAAGAATGATGGATGCATTGGTAAAGCCTGATAAGGTCAAGGGTCTCGTCCTGACACAGGTACCTGTTCCCACACCCGGCCCCGGCGAAGTTCTGATCAAGATCCGCAAGACAGCTATCTGCGGCACAGACGTTCATATCTGGGATTGGAACGAGTGGTCTCAGAAGAACCTCAATCCTCCTCTGACAGTCGGCCACGAATACGTCGGCGAGATCGCTGAGCTCGGCGAAGGCGTTCAGGGCCTTACAGTTGGCCAGAGAGTTTCCGGCGAAGGCCACATCGTATGCGGCCAGTGCTATAACTGCCGTACAGGTAACGGCCAGTGGTGCGAGAAGACAAGAGGCGTCGGCGTTAACCGCGACGGTGCTTTTGCAGAGTATCTCTGCATTCCCGCTTCCAACGTCGTAACAATCGAAGACGATCTGCCCGATGACATCGTTTCTTTCTTCGATGCTTTCGGTAATGCTACACACACAGCTCTGATGTGGGATCTGGTCGGCAAGAACGTCCTGATCACAGGCGCAGGCCCCATCGGTATCATGGCTGCAGGCATTGCTAAGTTTGCAGGCGCAAGAACAGTTGTTATCACAGACCTTAACGACTATCGCCTCGGCCTGGCTGAGAAGATGGGCGCTACAGCATGTGTCAACACCGGCCGCGAGAGCCTGGAAGATAAGATGAAGGAACTGGGCATCTTTGAAGGCTTTGATGTCGGTCTCGAAATGTCGGGCGCACAGCCTGCTCTGAGACAGATGATCAGCAACATGATGTGCGGCGGTAAGATCTCGCTCCTCGGCCTGCAGGGCAAGGACATGATCACCGACTGGAACACAATCATCATGAAGGGCCTGACCATCCAGGGCATCTACGGCAGAAAGATGTATCAGACATGGTATCAGATGAAGCACATGGTTCAGGGCGGCCTGGACATGAGCCCCATCATCACACACAAGTACCATTACACAGAGTTCGAGAAGGGCTTCGAGGCTATGCTTTCGGGCAACTCCGGCAAGGTCGTTCTCGACTGGACAAAGAAATAATTCACAGCCTGTGAATATCCCGTGCCCGGATTAATTCCGGGCATAGGAGTTTTAAAATATCACCACATTCAATATTTGAAAGGGGTTTTCTCCAATGAATGCAAAAGAAGCTCTGGGCTTTTACGCAAACGAAGTAGAAGGCATCAAGGAAGCCGGCACATTTAAGGCTGAGCGTATCATCACAACTCCTCAGAAGAGCAGCATTGATACAACAGTAGCTAAGGGCGTTATCAATATGTGCGCCAACAACTATCTCGGTCTGTCCAACCATCCCGCTCTGATCGAGGCTGCAAAGAACAGCTATGACAATTGGGGCTTTGGTCTGTCCTCCGTACGTTTCATCTGCGGCACACAGCAGATCCACAAGGACCTCGAGCAGAAGGTTTCGCAGTTCCTCGGCACAGACGACACAATCCTCTACACATCCTGCTTCGACGCTAACGGCGGTCTCTTCGAGACACTGCTCGGACCCGATGACGCAGTTATCTCCGACGAGCTGAACCACGCTTCCATCATCGACGGTGTACGTCTCTGCAAGGCTAAGAGATTCCGTTA
>JAFQVZ010000346.1 GCA_017407765.1 Clostridia bacterium
ATGGCAAGGAATACCGCATGAATCCTTCCACAACAGTCAATGTTTATGACATTGAGGCTGAGGATGCTGACGAGTACGTTGGTTATGCTGATGTTGAGGATCTGGTTGTTACAATGACAGAGGGTTCCTATGGTATCCTCGTTCTGAACGACAACGGCTCCATCAAGAACGCTTACTTCATCGCTGACTCCAGCTTCGCTGAGGAAGATGATGAGGAGGATACATACGCTTACCTCGTAGAAGTCTTTGAGACAGAAGACGGCGATGCAGCTACAGTTGTTATCGACGGCAACGAAGAAACATATGCAATCACAGGCACAGTTCCCACAACAACAAAGACAGTCTATACATACACTGTCAATGCTGATGATGAGATCAAGCTGACACTGGCTGGCGCCGTTGAGGGCAATGTTGACGAAATCGATGCAGACTGCATGGAAGTTAACGGCAATACAGTATGGTTCGGCGATGTTGAGGTCTATGACCTGACAGGCGATGAGCCCGCTGTTGCTGATGTTGACGACATCGCTGAGGACGACACAGTTGTTTACATCGTAGTAGACGGCGACGTTGTTCTGGTTTACATCGTTGACTAATCAGTCAAAAATAAGTTCATAACCTAAGGGTTATACTTTCCCCCACACCTTCGGGTGTGGGGGTTTTTTATTGTCTCTTTCAATATCATGCCCAAAAATATTCAAATATATAATAACCTGTCGGTTGTGATTGTCTAACCTGCACTGCACATGATATATTGAAATTAATCGATGTGATATTATTTTAAATAAGGAGATTACAGATATGAAAGAAGAATGCCTGATCTGCGGTGCGCTCCTCGAATACCTCGAGAGCGATGTTATCATGGAATGCGAGATATGCCACAAGCAGGAGCCCAGCCGCACCAGATGCGTTGAAGGCCACTATGTATGCAGCGAATGCCACATGAAGGGCGTCGACAGCATCATCGGCACATGTATGCGCGAAACCTCGAAGAATCCCATCGAGATCATCGAGAAGATGATGGATATGCCCTTCTGCCATATGCACGGCCCCGAACATCATATCATGATCGGCTCGGCACTGCTGACAGCCTATAAGAACGCAGGCGGCGAGATCGACCTTAAGAAGGCCCTCATCGAAATGCAGAGCCGCGGCAGCAAGGTCCCCGGCGGCGTATGCGGAATGTGGGGAAGCTGCGGTGCAGCCATCAGCTCGGGCATCTTTGTTTCGATCGTCACCGGCGCCACCCCCCTGACCAACGAGTCGTGGGGCCTCGCAAACGGCATGACAGCCCGTATCCTCGCAAAGGAAGCCGAGATCGGAGGCCCCAGATGCTGCAAGCGTAACTCCTACATCTCTCTTATGACAGCCGTTGAATATGTCAACGAGAAGATGGGTGTTCAGATGGAGGTCCACAAGCCCGTCTGCAGCCGCTTCAACCAGAATAATCAGTGCATCGGTGCACGCTGCCCCTTCAACCCCGTCAACAACAAGTAATGATCAAAACCCCGGTGACCAAACAGGTCTCCGGGGTTTTTCTCTTGCCGTTATTATGATAGAATACAGATAACCACCCCTCTAAAGGAGAATATCTATCATGAATAAAGAACAGATGCTTGACCTTCTCAGAAAAAATGTTATTCCCGCCCTCGGCTGCACCGAGCCGGTCACTATCGCCCTTGCCGCTGCCGATGCTGCCAAAGCCGCAGGCGGCGAAGTGAAAAACGTCGAAATGTCGCTCAGCCGCAATATGTATAAAAACGGAATGTCGGTAGGAATTGCCGGCTTTGACAAGGTAGGCCTCGAATATGCCGCCGCTCTGGGTGCTCTGATCGCCGACACCTCGGCTCAGCTCGAGATCATGGACATGATCACACCCGAGATCGCAGCAAAAGCTTCAGCGCTGGCTGAAAACGGAAGCATAAAGATCACAGTAGACGAGGACGCCCGCGGCATCTATGCCAAAGCAATCGTCCGCACCACCGAAGGCGAAGGCCTTTCGATTGTCAAAAACGGCCATGTCAACATCATCCTTACACAGAAAAACGGCGAGACGATTTTCAGCGCGGAAGAAAAGACGGTTTCTTCTGCCCCTTCTCCCCTTGAGAGCCTCCTGAAAATGAGCTTTAAGGACATCCGCGCCCTTGCCTGCTCGGCAAGTGAGGACGAGCTCGCCTTTCTCATGGACGGCGTTGTTATGAACCAGCGCCTTGCCGACTATATAGTAAACGGCGAAGGTCCCGGCATCGGGCTGGGAGCCGCTCTCAAAAAAGATCTCCCCGACATGATGGGCAGCGGTCTTATTCCCCGAGTCCTGCTCCGCGTCGCCTCGGCTACCGAAGCAAGGCTTGACGGATGCCCCTATTCCACAATGAGCTCGGCAGGCAGCGGCAGCAAAGGCATCGCCACCATTCTTCCTACAGCAATGACGGCACAGGAGCTTGGAAAATCGCGCCTCGAGACCCTTCACGCCCTCGCATTCGCTCACCTCATCAACGAATATATAAATGCCAGCGTCGGAAAGCTCTCGGCAGTCTGCGCCTGCGCAATGGCTTCGGCTACAGCTTCGGCAGCGGCCATCACACATCTTATGGGAGGCACCGACGAACAGATAGGCTTCGCTGTGAGAAATATGACCGGCACCATTTCCGGCATGGTCTGCGATGGAGGAAAGGTCGGCTGTGCGCTCAAGCTGTCCAATGCCGTTGCCGCCGCCTTTACAAGCGCTATTCTCGCGATGAATCAGGTCGGCCTCAGGCCTACAGACGGCATCTGCGGCAGCACGCCCGAAGCATGCATCGCTAATATGGGAAGGCTCTCTTCCCGCGGAATGGGCGACACCGACCGCGAGATTCTTGCCATCATGCTGGAAAAGAACTGCTGACTTCGGCGTTCTGCTGTGCTATAATACAGTTACCAATTCTTTCAGGAGGAGTCAGAGAGAAATGAAGTATAACTACGATCCCATGTACACTATCGACACATTCCGCAGGCTGGTAAATGTCCCCAGCATCGTCGGATACTATGTTCAGATGAACCCCGTCATCGAAGAAATGGCAAAGGAGCTGGGCTACAGCGTCACATACGACCATAAGAGCACACCCTATATCACCGTTGACGGCATCGATAATTCCAAGACCATTCTGGTCGGCGCTCATCTCGACACCATTGGTATGGTCGTCCGCAGCATCGACAAGGACGGCATGATCCGCGTACGTCAGGTCGGCGGCGTTAACTACAACAGCCTCGAGGGCGAGACCGTCACCATCTACACCCGCGACGGCCGTGCCTACACCGGCCTTATGGCCTGCCAGTCCCACTCGGTACACGTTTTCGATGACGCACGCACACTCGAGCGCAACGAAAACACAATGATGGTCATCCTCGACGAGAAGATCACCTGCAAGGAGGATGTTGTCGCCCTCGGCATCCAGCATGGCGACCCCGTCTGCCCCGACCCCAGATGCCAGTTCACACCCAATGGCTATCTTAAGTCGCGCTTCATCGACGACAAGGCCGCCGCTGCCTGCGCATTCACCACACTCAAGTATCTGGCCGACAACAACCTGAAGCCCAAGTACCGCACAATGTTTGCTTTCCCCTATTCCGAAGAGATCGGCATCGGCGGCACCTATGTCCCCGAAGGTGTTTCCGAATACATCGCCATCGACATCGGCCTCATCGGCCCCGATTATGACGGCAACGAGCATTGTGTCACCATCTGCGCCAAGGATAACGCAACTCCCTATGACTATGAGCTTACCTCCCGCCTCATCGAGACAGCCAAGCGCGCCGGCCTGAATTATGCAGTGGATATCTTCTACCGCTACGGCACCGACGGTTCGGCATCTCTCCGCGCCGGCAACAACCTCCGCGCTGCCGCTTTCGGCATGCCCGTATGGTGCAGCCACGGCATGGAGCGCACCCATATCGACAGCCTCAACAACACTACCGACCTGCTGACGGCTTACGTTCTGGGCGAATAATAAATATACCTTTTCCCCGGGGCCTTAAGCGCTCCGGGGAATATTTTTCTCACAGAAGGTGAAAACATGAAGCTTTACTGCCCCGATTATTATAATTCCTTTAAATGCATAGCCGACAAGTGCCGTCACAGCTGCTGCATCGGCTGGGAGATCGACATCGACGACAACACCCGCGAGTTCTACCGCACAGTTGAGGGCCCCCTCGGCGAACGCCTTAAGAAAGGCATCTGCGACGGCGAGGACGGAGCCCATTTTATCCTCGGCGAGCACGAGCGCTGCCCCTTTCTTAATAAGGAGGGGCTCTGTGACCTTATTATAGGCCTTGGAGAGGATAAGCTCTGCCAGATATGCACCGATCATCCCCGCTTCCGCAGCTTTTATCAGGACCGCACAGAGATCGGCCTGGGCCTCTGCTGTGAAGAGGCGGCAAGGATAATCCTCACCCGCGATGAAAAAACAAATATCATCCGGCTTATCGACGACGGTGACCTCGATACCTTCCTTATAGAAGAAATAGATCTTATCAAATGGCGCCAGCAGCTTATAAGCATCGTTCAGGACCGCACCATGCCTGTGGACGACCGCCTTGATGATATGCTGGCGTTTGCCGAAGCCGAGCTGCCCGAAAAGACGCCTTCGGAGTGGGCCGATATACTTCGCCCGCTTGAAAGGCTCGACCCCGAATGGGATAAAAGACTTGATGCGCTCTCGTGCTGCGGCCTTAAGAAGCTCCCCTTCCCTATGGACAGTGAATGGCAGACCCCTATGGAGCAGCTTGCGGTCTATTTCCTCTACCGTCATATCCCCGGTGCGCTGGAGGACGGCGATTTTGAAGGCCGCGCTGCCTTTGCCGCCCTTTCGGTAAGGATAATCGGCGCGCTGCTGTGCCTTTCGCCCTCGCCCTCCATGCCCGAGCTTATCGAAACAGCAAGGCTTTATTCCTCCGAGATCGAATACTCTGACGACAATACCTATGCTCTTCTCGACGAGCTTGCTCAGTGACCGACTTGTAAACTCCGCAGGCTGTTTGTGATACCGCTTCACGGCATGATAGGATATGTCCATAAACAAACAGCAAAGCAAGGAGACGTGATCTATATGATCGATATCACAGGCGATACCCACATTCCAATCGACATCCATAAGCTGGCCTCGCGCAATTATCCCGAATCCAAAGAAATGACAAAGAACGACTATGTCATCATTACCGGCGATTTCGGCGGTGTGTGGGACGGCTCGAGCGAAGACGAATACTGGCGAAAATGGCTGGACAAAAAGCCGTTCACCACCCTTTTCGTCGACGGAAACCACGAAAACTTCGACCTTCTGGCAAAATATCCGGTGGTCGACTTCATGGGCGGCAAGGCCCACAAGATCTCAGACAGCATCTATCACCTGATGCGCGGCTATGTATTCGACATCGAAGGCAAGAGCTTTTTTGTTATGGGCGGCGCCGCTTCTCACGATAAGGAATACCGCGAAGAAAATATTTCGTGGTGGCAAGAGGAAATGCCCGATGAAGAAGAAATGAAAAGGGGACTGGAAAACCTTGAAAAGCGCGGCTTTGAGGTGGACTATATCATCTCGCATTGCGCCCCTGACCATATCCAGGACATCGTCTGCTATTACCGCGAGCAGCTGCGCGGCAGCACCACCGTCTATGCCAAAGACAGCCTGACCGGTTATCTGCAGCAGGTGATGGACCGCTGCTCATTTAAAAAATGGTTCTTCGGCCACTATCATCTCGACCGCGAGATCAACGACCAATTCCGCGCACTCTACTATGATATCATCAGGCTCGACTGATAATCCGCACTAAAAACCGCCTTTCGGGGCGGTTTTTCTCATGCCGGCGATTGAATTGCACCCAAAACAGGCGTATAATGAAACCACATTATCCAAAGGAATGAGAAGCTATGAATACCAACAGTTTGTTTATCCCTCTGCGCGAAGAAAACCTGACCACGATGAAGATCCGTTATGACTTCAAGACAGGTGCTGTACGCCTGTATGCAGCCAAAGAGTGGGAGAAAGACCACGACTTTGCAGGATATAATCACAGCTGGTGCATCGACGGCATTTTTACCGAGGATGCAAGATACCTCAATACAAAGGAAGTATGGGCTCTCTTTGAAAAGTATGAGCTCAAAGACTATCTCAACGAGGTAATCGACCTCATGCGTGCCGGAAAGCATTTCGGCATTGATATCTATTATTACGACAAATACGATATCCGCTTTATGATGAACGAGCACTGCCGCAAGCTTGGCCTCCTCAACAAGAGCCATTCCATCATGGCAGGCGGTATCCGCCGCCACAGCTATGACGAGCCCGAGATCGACGTTATCATCGACGGCCTCAACCTCGGCCGCGGCATGAGCTTTAAGAACATTGCAGGCCATCTTCCCTTCGGAGGCTGCAAGGCAACCGTCACCATGGACGAGCTCGACCTTGGCAACATGGAGATCATGGGCTTCCTGGCCTTTGCCCTCGACTCATGCCGCGACATGACCGGCCCCGACATGAACTTCCCCACCGAAATGTCGGATGTAATGATCGAGCAGGGTTATTCGATGCAGTACACCGGCGGCCCCAAGGCCAAGACTGGCGAGACCGGCAAGCCCACCGCCTATGGTGTATACCTCGCCCTGCTGGAGGCTGTGAACCTCAACGAGGGCACAAAGAGCCTCAAAGGTAAGACAGCTGCCCTCATGGGTCTCGGCGCAGTAGGCTGGTATATGGGCGAGCATCTGCTGGACGGCGGTGTTGAGAAGCTTATCATCGCCGATATCAACGAGGCCACGGCCCAGCGCTTCATAGCCGGGCATCCCGGCCATAACATCGAGATCTGCCCTGTTTCCGAGGTACTCAGGCAGGAGGTCGACATTCTCTCGCCCTGTGCCATCGGCGGCATTTTCCACGACGAGAGCATTGCCCAGCTCAGGTGCAAGTATATCTTCGGCTCCTGCAACAACGGCCTCAAGGCATCGTCGCAGGAAGAGGAGATCCGCCTTGCAAAGCTCATCGACGAGCGCGGCATCGTATATCAGGTAGAATGGTGGCACAATACGGCAGGTGTTATCTGCGGCGCCGAAGAATATCTCTTTGACGGCGATGCCGAATCACTCCGCAAAAAGGTCGAGGACATCATCCCCGCAAATACCATTCAGTCGCTGACCGAATCCAAAAAACTGGGCATCACGCCCACCGAGTATGTCTATCGCTATTGCGAAGACCTGCTTTACAAATAATCTTTTCAAGGAGGGCCCCGTATGAACGAAAAAGATATGGAAAACATCCTGGCGAGGCTCAACACCATGGAGGGCATGGTGGTTCCCAAAAACGCCCTGAAGAACAGCTCGGCTCCCGGCGGAATCAAAGCCGCCTTCGACCGCATTGCAGAGGAAGTGGGAAACTGCAAAGCTCAGAAGAGCATGCTGGGCGGATTCAGCCTCAAGGGCAGCTTCGGCAGCTGCCAGTGGAGCTGTTCGTGGAGCCCCTTTTCGGGCAGCAAGGAGCTTATTGACATTAAGATAAGCGGATATGAGCCGTGTGTTCCGCCCTTCGAGCTTAAGAAAGGCTCGGGCAGGGCAAACGCCGACGATATCATTGCCTTTCTCAAGGCTGCAAGAGATAAATAATCTATAATGATCCCCCGGATATGGCATCCGGGGGATCATTTTATCAAACCGTCTTCTCTTTGTCTGAAAGCTATGATATCATATTATTATAAATTATTTCAAAACGAGGTGCTTGTGATGAATAAGGTTTTGAAATATGTTCTGCCCGGATTTCTGCTTTGCGCGGCGGCATATTTATCATTAATGTTTTTCGGGCCTCAGAAGCTTTCGCTCGAGGAGGCTTATGCCGACCCGGAGGTCATGGCTTTTCTGACCGAATCAGGCAGACTGAATGAGCTGCCCGTTCCCGAAGAAAAAACCGATGTTTCAGCCGATAAAAAACAGCTTGCCGACAAATATGGCCTCGATATTTCAGCCAGAGATGAAAGGCAGGATGAAGGATTTGTCATAGTCGAGTATGACGGCGGCAAAATAACCGATGTTTATTATATCCCGGCTAATGGAGATATAGGAGTTTCGGTAAAAGAGTGATTTTACAGCGCAGATGATCAGAGAGGATTATATCAGTATGACAGAAATTATCATAAAGCCCCATGAGGGCATTGGCGACCTTCGCCTTGGAATGACCCACGAAGAGATACTCAGCACTCTCGAAAACATGTCGGTCTCGTGGAACAATGGCAAGAAATCGGCCTTCAATGTAGACACCGATATGCCCATCGGAAATCAGACCGTCAGAAGATACTCTGACAGACACTCTTTTTTCATAGTCACTTATGAAAATGATCGCGCGGTGGAGATCGGCATAGATAACCCCAGGCCTTACCACAAGCTGTTTGTAACTCTGAATGATATCCCTGTATTCACTGTTCCTGCTTACGATCTTATAAGAATGTTCCGCGGCAGCGATACCATCGAATGTGATTATGAGGATGACTTCCTCCTGAGCACTGAATACATCCTTAAAGAAAGCGGCCTGCGCTTCTGGCGTGAGCATGGCTTCCACCCCAAAGAGATCCTTGATCCCGAACTTACAGATGGCCTCTCGGTGTCCGAAGATGAAGAATATCCCGAGGACAAATATGTTCTGTTTCAGCAGCTTTTTGAGGACTGTTTCTTTAATATAATCGCCGTCAGGGCATAAAAACATATCCCCACCGTGCAACCGGTGGGGATATGTTTTTATTGAATGCCTCAAGCACGGCGTGAGATCCTTCGATTCCACTGCGTTCCACTCAGGATGACAATTTAGTACAGCACTCACTATAGTGTCATTCTGAGCAAGCACGAAGTGCGCTGTCGAAGAATCTCACATAAAGACAGATCTATGCACCAAAGCCTTCCACATCGAGGGGAAGGCAGATATAGACCTTATTTACACACATCTACCCACTCGACAAAGTTCGAGGCATAGCCTTCGAGCTCCGAAGGGGTCATCTCAACAGCACTATTCGAGCTGCCGCAGGCAGGAAAGACGGTTTCATATCTCTTGAGCGACTCGTCAAGATACACCCTCACGCCGTCATTGACGGCAAAAGGACACACTCCGCCCACCGCATGGCCGATAAGCTCGGCTGCCTCGTCGTGAGAAAGCATCTTGGCCTTCTTCTGAAACTTATCGCGGTATTTGTGGTTGTCCACCCTCGCATCGCCTGCCGCGACGATGAGAATAGGCCCGTCGGGCAGCATGAAAGACAGAGTCTTTGCGATCCTTCCGCC
>JAFQVZ010000347.1 GCA_017407765.1 Clostridia bacterium
AGTTTTCGCAATAGATTATATCATATTATTGCCAATTTATTTCATTCTGTATTACAATACTATTATAAAGCATTAACCAACAGACATTAATAAGGAGGAGGCATTTAAACAATCATGAAAAGGTTAAAAATTTCATTCAAACTGTTGCTCTGTTGTCTTTTTCTAAACTATATCTATGCCTGCTGGCTTTTGGGAACAGCAAACCCCATAACCCTTTTTGAAAAGGCATTGACCGCCTTTATGTGCATTGTGAATGGAGGTTTCTGACCGTGAGAATTAGTAAGAAAACCGCCTTTTATGTGGTCTTGACCGCCTTTGCAGCCATCGTCGTCCTCTGCGATATTGTCTTTGCCTTCTATTTTCTGCGTGGTGGATTCGACCCGCTCACTCCACAGATTGTGGATGAAAACCAGCTTTACGCTGAATGGTATAAAGCCCTCTGCGACATAAAGGAGCTTGCAGAAGACCATCCCGAAATAAACCTCGATCCGTATTACATCTGGCGCGGCAACGGCGAATATATTTTCCCCGAGGAAAACTATGCCGTTGTGTATGTCAACTTTATGACGCCCGAGCAGGAAAACTTCCTGCGGGAAAACTATGATCTAAGCGGACGAATACGACTTGAACGTACTGAAGAAAAACTGATTCTTGACTGAGACGCAAAAATGCCACCCGTAATGGGTGGCATTTTTTAAAACCGGAAGATGAATTACTTTCTAATTGCCTCGCGGACCTCTGCGTTCATCAGAACGTCGAGGGCTGTTGCGGCCATAGCCTTAACAGCACGGAGGTTGGCCACATAAGCCTGCTCGCTGTTTACATGCTGGAGGAATGCCTCGTTGTGGCATGCGCTGCCGTCGGTATTCTCGACATCGAGAGATACATAGCATGTGGGAACAACGCGGGATACATTGCCCAGGTCGGTGCTGCCCGAAGGGGGCTGCTTGCTCTTATCATAGGTTGTATAGCCGATAGCATCGAGGTTCTGAGCCATCAGTTCGACCAGAGCGGGATGGCAGTTCAGGTTGTCAAAAGAGTTCTCGTAGAAACGATAGCTCATCTTTGCGCCTGTCATCAGCTCGGCACCCTTAGCGCAGTTGATGACCTTCTGTGTGACTGTGTTGAGATAGTCACGGTCAGCAGCGCGGCAGAATACCTTATAAACCGAATGTGCGGGAACGATGTTGGGAGCTGCACCGCCGTCCTCGATGATACCGTGGATACGGGTATCGGGGGTTACATGCTGGCGGAGAGCGTTGATGCCGTTGATCATAAGGTAAGCAGCATCAAGAGCATTGATGCCGTCCCAGGGCTTGCCTGCTGCGTGAGCAGCCTTACCCTCGAATGTGAACTCCAGCGAGTCGATAGCCAGCGACGAGCCGTTGAGCTGTGTGCCGCCGCTTGTCAGATGCATCTGGAATGCAGCATCGATATCTTCGAAGCAGCCTGCGTTGACCAGGTCGACCTTGCCGCCTGTGCCTTCTTCGGCAGGTGTGCCGATATAGACGATCGTGCCTTCAAAATGCTCGGTCAGCTGAGCCAGAACATCGGCTGCGCCAAATGTGCATGCTGCGATCCAGTTGTGGCCGCATGCATGGCCGTTCTGGTTGCGCTCGGGGCCATAGCCGGGAAGAGCGTCATACTCAGCAAGGAATGCTACCTTGGGGCTGCCGGAGCCGATCTCACAGCGGAAAGCTGTGTCAAGGCCGCCGTAGGGATACTGAACGCGGAAGCCGCGCTTCTCCATCTCCTCGACGAGGAACTTGGAGGAATAGTATTCCTCATTGCCCAGCTCGGGGTGACGGAAGATCTCGTCACAGATGTGATTGTAAAGACCGATATTCTGCTCAGCAAGGGCATATGCCTGCTGCTTTACGTCCTGAATGTTGCTCATTTTTATAAACCTCCGATTAGAAGCCGATAGCTACGGCGCCGATCATAAAGATGCACTTGAAGGCGAAGATGATACCGAACAGAGGTGCAACGAACTTGAACCACTTGCCGGAGGGAGCGCACATAAGACCGGAGATCAGGAAGATACCGTTGGGCCAG
>JAFQVZ010000348.1 GCA_017407765.1 Clostridia bacterium
ATATTCATTTTTGCACCAAATAACAATGAAAACAAGATTAAAACCGACCCGCTGTGCGGGCCGGTTTTGAAATTAAATTAACTGAGCTTTGACGATGGTCCAACCCCATGGATCTTTACATTGTTGACCATGTCACGCAAGATCTGATCTGCCTTGATATTGTATTCTTCGTTGCCCGAATAGGTTACAAATTCAGATATCTCATACTGATTATTTCCGGTTACAACTCTATATCCTGCAAATCTTATAAGAACCCCTTCTGTTTTAACACGAACATCATAACGATAAGCCTTTGCGCTTCCAAATGTTACTTCTGTTACATTTACAATCGAAGGATCGACATTCATGGTCTGAGCAAGATTTGCCTTGTACTCATCGGCTGTTATGATCAACGCAGCCGGCTTGTCGTATTCCCATTTATAAACAACGGCTGCGCCGTTATCTGATGTTTTTTCCGGTGTGAGCTGAAGTCCAAGATCAATATTCTGCTCATCTAATTCAAAATAACTGGACAAGCTGTTAAAAGGTGCGGCCACGGTGACATTTCCATCTACATCCCAGTCAGTAAGCAGAGCAATCTGCTTTCTCAGGCTCTCATCGACGATGCGCGAGATGATAGCCGCCGCCTCACAGCGCTTAATGCTGGCATCAGGAGTATATGTGCCGTAGGGGTCGTTGCCGGTTACGATACCGGCGCGGAACAGGGTGCGGATGCTGTCTTCGTACTTATGACCCACGATATCAAGAGGAAGCTCCTCGGGAATATCGTTTATAATCACATACTCTTCCTCGGGCAGAGCGCGGGTGAAGATATCGGCCATCTCGCCGCGGGTGATGTTGCGGTTGTAGTCGGCAAAGTCGCCGTCTTCGATATTGTCATTCTCGATGGCATAGTCGACATAGGTCTGATACCAGGGTGTGCCGTTGACCAGGGTATCCTCGCCGGTCGCATACAGCATGTGGATGCGGTCAGCCATGACTATGGCCTCAGCCACCGTCAGCGTGCCGTCAGGCTTGAACTCGGTGGGCGATGCGCCCTTGATAAGGCCGTATTCAAAGGCGGCCTTTACCGAGCCGTGATACCATGCGGCTTCGGCAACATCGGAAAATCCGGTATATTCTTTCGCCGCTTCAAAATTGTCCATACCCTTTGCAAAGGCCGTTACACTAAGACCCATGCAGAGCAAAGCTGCAACCATCATAGAGGTGATTTTCTTCATATTTTTCATCCTTTCCGCGTCATTTTTAATAACTGTTTGTAATTATTGGCGTAGATTAGACTTATCGGGTTCGTTTTTGTGTATTGCCGCAGATATGACAGATGTTTGGGGATGCAATAAACTTGCGGGCGTGCAATGCACGCCCCTACAGGGTAATTTACCGCAAGATGGCTGTAGGGGCGAGCATTGCTCGCCCGCTCATGCGATTCACGAACCTTCCCTGCGGTCGTCCGACAGATAACTCAAAAAACAACGTGAGCCGAAGCAGCCGAAGCTGCTTCGGCCCGTTTTATCAAAGCCTGTGTTTAATTACTGCTCGTCGCAGAGTCTGTCAAGGATCTTAACCAGCAGGTTGAATACTCGCTCGTAAGAGCCCAGATCCACCCACTCTTCGGGTGTGTGAGCGCCGCCCGAGTTGGGTCCGATGCCTACGATATCCAGGCCGGGGATCAGGCCGCGGAATACACCGGCCTCGGTGCCGCCGTGTACGGCTCTGACCTGGCCTTCCTTGCCCGACATTTCCTTATAGATATCCATGACCAGCTTGCGCATCTTGGAATCGGCATCAAAGGAGAATGCAGGATAGGAGCCTGTGATCTCGCACTGGGCACCTGCCATTGTGGCGATGTCGTGAACGACCTCGGAGATAGAACGAACAAGGCTGTCCTCTGCCGAACGTACTGTGACTTCATACTTGACGAAGCCTTCTTCCATTGTGACAACGCCTACGTTGAGGGATGCATTGGTCAGGCCCTCGATAGCCATGCTCTTCATCATCATGCCGTTGGGCAGAACGTGGCTCAGGTGAACGATCTGCTTTGTGGCCTCGAGATTGATGGCCTTTTCAGCCGAAGCTGTGTCGAGAACTACCTTAAAGCCGCTGTCGGAGAATGCCAGCTCGCGTGCAACTTCCTTCTCGGTCTCGGCAATGATCTCGCGTGCGCGGTCAGCCATGCCGTTATGGACCATGATCACACAGTCTGCCTCGCGGGGAATAGCATTGCCCTTGAAGCCGCCTGTGATGGATGCAATGTTGAAGATGCACTCCTTGGAGATATTATACAGAATACGTCCGAGGATCTTGTTGGAGTTGCCCTTTTCCATGTGGATCATGCCGCCCGAATGGCCGCCGTCCAGGCCACGGATGTGGATGCCGATGCCTTCGCCCTTAGCCTCTACATAGTGGAAGGGGACCTTTATGAAAACATAGTTGCCGCCTGCCGAAGATGCAAGGAAACCGCCCTCGCCGCCTGCGTCCATCGAGATCATTCTCTTGGCTGTCAGGTGTTCGCCGCTCATGTTCATGGCGCCGATAAGGCCGACCTCTTCCATCGAGGTCATAACGCACTCGAGAGGAGGATGGCGGAGATCCTTACGGTCGAGAACCGCCATCATGTAAGACAGCGCATAACCGTCGTCGCAGCCCAGTGTTGTGCCTGTAGCTGTGAGGATATCGCCGTTTACCTGAAGCTTGAGGCCATCCTTTTCCCAATCATGGACGGTGTCCTGATTCTTCTCGGGAACGATGTCGAGGTGGCCCTGCAGCATGACTGCGGGCAGATTCTCGAAGCCGGGTGTGCCGGGCTTCTTGATGATGACGTTATTGAACTCGTCAACATTTACCCAGAGGCCGCGATCCTCGGCAAACTTCTTCATGAAAGCAGCGATTCCTGCCTCGTTGCGGGAAGCACGGGGAACTGCGCTGATCTCTTCAAAAAAGCGGAGAGCGTCGGCAGGCTCTCTGCCGGAAATAACATAGTTCATAATCATTTCTCCTTTTCGGAAGTTGTTATTTATTTAAGTATATTATCACTGGCATGTTTTTTCAAGAAAACTTTGATTAAAATATGAAGATTAGCTGTTTAACCATGTCACGACTTGTGATATAATGGGTACACTGATTATGATATGAAAAGAAAGGAGACATGCTCTATGGAAACTAAAACAAAACCCACAGAGCAGCAGAGCTCTAAGTCTGTCAGGAAGATAGCGACCACCCTCGACACTCTTCCCGCCGGCGATCCCCATTCCATCGCCAAAGTCGACACCAAAGCCGCTCTGCCGGAGGGCGTATCCTCCAAAATGCTGTATAAAGACATTGTTACCATCGGCTGGCCCGCCTTTGTCGAGCTGACCCTTATGCAGCTCACATCCATGTTCGACACCATGCAGGTAAGCCGTCTGGGCACCTGGGCAACCTCGGCCGTCGGCCTCACCAACCTGCCCAAGATGCTCCTCGGCACTGCCTTTATGGCCCTTAACACCGGTACAATGGCAATGGTTGGCCGCTATCGCGGCGCCGGCCAGCAGGAAAACGCCAAGCGCGTTATCCGCCAGACCTTTGTCCTTAATGCCCTCTGCGGCATTATCTTCGGCCTCATCGGCCTTTTCTTTGCCGAGCCCTTCATCAGATTTATGGGCGCCAGCGAAGCAAAGGTGCTTGAAGAAGGCGTAAAATATTTCCAGATCCAGATGATCGGCTTTATGACCGTGTCGATGACCTCGTGTATTACCAGTACGCTAAGAGGCTGCGGCGACTCGAAAACCGCCATGGTTTATAACATGACCTCGAACGTAGTCAATGTAACCTTCAACTACATTCTCATCAACGGCCACTTCGGCTTCCCCCGTCTCGAAGTTGTCGGCGCATCCATCGCCACCGTTATGGGCCAGACAGTTGCCCTCGTCATGGCTATCCATGCCATCCGCAGAAAGAGCCAGTATGCCCGCCTCGAGTTCCATAAGGGCTCGATCTTCAAGCTGGACCGCGACATTATTTCCAACGTCACACGAATCGGCTTCCCCTCGATGATCGAACAGCTGGCCATGCGTATGGGCATCATCGTCTTCACAAAGACTGTTGCCGGCCTGGGCACCGACGCCTATGCCACACACACCATCTGCATGAACATCCAGTCGATGACCTTTATGAACGGCCAGGCCTTCGCCACCTCGGCAACCTCGCTGGTCAGCCAGTCGCTGGGCAAGGGCCGCCCCGACATGGCAATGCACTATTCCAAGCGTGCCCAGCGCGTTGGTATGTTCACCGCAATAGTTATCGCCACAGGCATCTTCTTCTTTAACGAGTTCCTTATCGGCCTCTATAACAGTGACCCCGCCATCATTGCCGCAGGCACCGGCCTTCTGTCGATGGTAGCGCTGGTCCAGCCCTTCCAGTGCTCGCAGTTTATCCTCAGCGGTGCGCTGCGCGGCGCAGGCGACACCAAGTACACCGCTATGGTAGTTATGCTCACCGCTATGCTGCTCCGTCCCGGCCTGGCTATCCTGCTCATCAAGGGCTTTGGCTTCGGCCTCGAAGGCGCTTGGTATGCTCTGGTTGCCGACCAGCTGCTGCGAACCACCCTTGTATTTGCCCGTTACCACACCGGCAAATGGGTAACCTCCTTCAAGCCCAGCGAAGCACGCAAGGCATAACCTTAAATCCTCTTCCCCTCCGGCTTTGTCGGAGGGGATATTTTTATATCATTCACGTTAAAAAAATAACTAAAAGAGAATTAAGCGAAGAATATTTAAACGTCAAACAAAGTGTGCTATAATACAAAAGTTATTATTGATATGAGAAAGGAGAATGCTCTATGGACGACAATAAAAAGACCAAAGAGCAGAGCGCGGCTCCTGCAAAGGTAAAGAAGGTAACCACTACCCTCGACAGCCTGCCTGCAGGCGACCCCCACGCCCTTGAACGCACATCCACCAAGGCTCCCCTCCCCGAGGGAGTCACATCCAAGATGCTCTATAAAGACATCATCACCATTGCATGGCCTGCCCTCGTCGAGCTGACGCTGATGCAGCTCACCTCGATGTTCGACACCATACAGGTAAGCCAGCTGGGCACATGGGCAACCTCGGCCGTCGGCCTTACCACCCAGCCCAAGTTCCTTCTGGCCACCGCCTTTACTGCCCTCAACACCGGCACAATGGCCCTTGTCGGCCGTTATCGTGGTTCGGGCGAGCAGGAAAAGGCAAAGCGAGTCATCCGCCAGTCCTTTATGCTGAACACCTTCTTTGGCCTGCTGTTCGCCATCGTCGGCCTCATTTTTGCCGAGCCGATGATCGCCTTTATGGGCGCCAGCGAAGAAAAGGTCCTTATTGAAGGCGTAAAGTATTTCCAGATCCAGATGCTCGGTATGTTCACCGTATCGATGACATCGTGTATAACCAGTACGCTAAGAGGCTGCGGCGACTCAAAGACGGCTATGATGTATAATATGATATCCAACGTCATAAACGTAACCTTCAACTACATCCTCATCAACGGTCATTTCGGCTTCCCCCGCCTCGAAGTTGTCGGCGCGTCCATCGCCACCGTTATGGGCCAGACCGTCGCCCTGTTCATCGCACTTTACGCTATCCGCAGAAAGAACCAGTATGCCCGCCTCGAGTTCCCCAAGGGCTCTGTCAAGCTGGACAAGGACGTTGTTTCCAACATCGCACGCATCGGCCTGCCCGCTATGGTCGAGCAGCTGGCAATGCGTTTCGGCGTTATCGTCTTCACAAAGACCATCGCCGGCCTCGGCACCGACGCCTATGCCACACACACCATTTGTATGAGCATCCAGTCGATGACCTTTATGAACGGCCAGGCCTTCGCCACCTCGGCAACCTCGCTGGTCAGCCAGTCGCTGGGTAAGGGACGTGCCGATATGGCTATGCACTATTCCAAGCGCACACAGCGCATAGGCATGATGACCGCTGCCATGATCGCAGTAGTAGTCTTCACCTGCAACAAGCCCCTTATCGGCCTCTATAACAGCGACCCCGCCATTATCGCCACCGGCTCGGCTCTGCTGTCGATGGTAGCTCTCATCCAGCCCTTCCAGGCATCGCAGTTCATCTTCGCCGGCGCTCTGCGCGGCGCGGGCGACACCAAGTTCACCGCAATGGTAACTATGCTTACCGTCATGCTGCTCCGCCCCGGTATGGCCATCTTCTTCATCAACCAGTTTGATCTTGGCCTCAACGGCGCATGGTATGCTCTGGTAATCGACCAGCTGGTCCGTACATCGCTGGTATTCTACCGCTATCATTCGGGTAAGTGGACCACATCCTTCAAGCCCACCGACTCAAAACAGCGCATCTAAACACAAAATCCCATCCGAAAGGATGGGATTTTTCTTTCATACCACAAATCTGTATCCAAGGCCGCGCACGGTTTTGATATATCGGGGCTCTGAGGGATCGTCCTCTATCTTCTGACGGAGCCGGTTTACATAAACCATAACAGCATTTTCGTCGATGATGCTGTCGCCCCAAATCAGCTCATAAAGCATATCTTTCGAGAAAATGCGGTTGACATTGTCGATAAACAGCTTCACCATTGCGTTTTCCTTGGCCGAAAGATATATCTCGCTGCCGTTTTTATAGAATCTCAGGGTGCTGGTGTTGTAGACGAAGGGGCCTGCCGTTATCTGCTGGCCCGAACCGGGCATATCTCCTCGGCTTCGGCGTATGAGCGCCTTGACCTTTGCCACAAGAGTGATGGGATTAAAAGGTTTTGTGACATAGTCATCGGCACCTATGTTAAGGCCGTAAAGGGTGTCGATATCTTCCTTTCGTCCGCTTATTATAATGATGGGAGTCTGTATCCCACGGCCTCTTATGGTCTCTACTGCCTGAAATCCGTCGATACCCGGCATATTTATATCCATAAGAATAAGCTCGTATCTTTTTTCATCCAGCAGCCTCAGGGCATCCTCGCCGCTGCCTGCGGTTTCGGCTTCAAGGCCGCCGCTTCTGACCGCTTTGCCGAGCATTGCCAGCACCGATGCATCATCATCGACGATAAGTATCTTGTCCGCCATGCCGCCCCTCCTTCTTTACAACCAAAGATGATTTCAATATAATCACAAGTATACACGCCGGCTCAAAAAAATCAAGGAGTGATTACCGTGCATAAAAGCCGCGAGGTCGTAAACACCGCTATACTTCTCATATTGCTTCTGATGATCATTGGCGTTGCAGTAATCCTGAAGACCTATAACGAATATACCGATAATTTTTTGGATCTCCAGGATGCCAAGCAGCTGCAGCTTGCCCATGCGGTAGACCGTAATATAGAGCTGCTTCTTGGCCAGAGCCGTTCCGGGCTTGAATATATCCTGACCCTTTCCCAGTTCCAAGAGGCCGAAAATATATGGCTCGAGTACGGCGATCCCACTGCCGTTTCCTCTCTGTTTTCAGGCAATCCCCTCACCCACAGTCCCCTTACCGCCGACATCATTGCTATCCGCGGCGGCGAGATCGTCCTCAGTATTCTCGAAAAGGCCGACTATAGCTTCCGAAATGAAGACAGCTCAAGCACGCAGCGTATATGCATCGATAATGATAACAATGTATATCTCGCCCTTATATGCAGAGGCAGCCGCGGCACAGACTATGCCGTTATGATAGATCTCAACCATCTCTATACCACCATAAGCAACAACGAGCTTACCGAATCGGATCAGCTGCTTCTTCTTGACCGCGACCGCAGCATTATGCTCCATTTCTGCACGAACGACCTTGTTGTAAAAAGCACTCTGGTGGAAAAATGCCCCGAGCGCGAGGATTTCAAGCTGCTCTATACCGCCGAAGAAGCTCAGAAACAGTCGTGCCTGCCCTTTGTATATCAGACAAAACGAATGGCCGACGGATATAATGCCCACCTGCTCTCGATACCCACCGGCGAAAGCCACAACGGCGGCTTTGCCATCGGCCTTGTCAGCAACATCGACGAGGCCCTTGCCCCTCTTAAGGCTGCCTCGACCCGCTGGCTGACCGGCGGCATCATCATACTTATAGGCCTGGCCCTGCTGCTCATGCTCGTCCTCCATTTCATCCGCCGCGATGCAAGGATCGCACGCGAACTTGACCTTTTAAGGCAAAAGACCCTTTCTATGGAAGAGCTGCACCGAAAAACCCGTGAAATGGCCCATCATCAGCGCCTTGAGATGATAGGCACTCTGGCCTCGGGCATTGCCCATGAGTTCAATAACCTCATCACACCGATCATGGGCTACAGTATGCTGACTCTTGAA
>JAFQVZ010000349.1 GCA_017407765.1 Clostridia bacterium
CAAGGGCGTTCGCGTCTTCGTTCCCGCTTCCCAGACTGATCTGCCCAGAGAGGCTGAGCTTTCTCAGCTCATGAAGAAGACTGTTCGCCTTAGAATCACTGAGGTTAACAAGGCTCGCAAGCGCGTTGTCGGTTCTATCCGCCGCGTTGCACAGGCTGAGCGCCGTGAGCGTACCGAGGCCATCTGGAACGAGATCGAGGTCGGCAAGAAGTACAATGGCGTTGTCAAGTCCCTGACCAGCTACGGCGCATTCGTTGATATCGGCGGCATCGATGGTATGGTTCACGTCTCCGAGCTTAGCTGGGGCCGCGTCCATCATCCCTCCGAGGTCGTTGCAGTCGGCGACGAGCTGGAAGTCTACGTCATCAACTTCGATAAGGAAAAGCGTAAGATCTCCCTTGGTTACAAGGATCCCAACGGCAACCCCTGGACTGTTTTCACCAACAAGTACTCTGTCGGTGATGTTGCAGAGGTCAAGATCGTTAAGCTCATGCCCTTCGGCGCATTCGCAGAGGTCGTCGATGGTGTTGATGGTCTGATCCACATCTCCCAGATCGCAAACCGCCGCAACGGCAAGCCCGAGGATGTTCTCTCCGTCGGTGATGTCGTCGAGGCAAAGATCTCCGCTATCGATACCGAGAAGCAGAAGATCTCCCTGTCCATCCGCGCTCTCTCCGAGCCCGCAGCAGCTCCTGTTGTTGAGGAAGAGGAAGAAGAGGAGTCCGGTGAGGACGCTCTGGTTTACGAGGTTTCTGAGTCCGGCGAAGCCACTGGCATCGCTCCCGAAGCAGACGAAATCGAAGAGTAAGAAATAATCAACCGCCGCTCAAATGAGCGGCGGTTTTTTCGTTTACTGTATTTTGCTGTTTATCCAGTCGAGAGTGTCTTTGTAAACCTGTTCTTTGTTTACCTCGTTGAGCATTTCATGTCTTCCGCCGGGGTAGAGCTTCATATAGACATCCATCATCCCCGCTTTGCAGAAAGCCTTATATGCCCGGTCAACGCCTTTACCGTATTCACCTACAGGATCATCGGAGCCGGAAAGGAAGTAGACCGGCTTTGTCATGTCCATTTTCCTGATGTTCTTCACGTCGGTGATATATTTAATACCGCCCATCATGTCTCTATAAACAGATGCGGTGCAAATAAAGCCGCAGTTTTTGTCAGCAACATATTTATCTACGGCGGCCTCGTCGCTGGATATCCAGTCCACCTCAGTGCGGGGATTGTCAATTTTATTTAAGTAGGAGCCAAAGGCAAGCTTATATAGGGCCGTACCATCACCATGAACACCGTTCATGCGGGTCAGAACGTTCGCCAGAGCATGGCCGCTGGTAATGAGAGCTGCACCCTGATGACCGGTTCCGCTGAGTATAGCATAGTCATATTTATCCGGGTGGTCTATCATATAGGTGCGGGTGAGGAAGCTGCCCATGCTGTGGCCGAACATTATATAAGGAATATCCGGATATTCAGCCTTGATTTTATCGTGCAGCTTAACCATATCATCAACAAGATGGTTCCAGCCGTTTTTAATAGCAAAAAAGCCTTTTTCTTCCGGCTTCTGGGCGGTTTTACCGTGTCCAAGGTGGTCATTTGCAACCGCTACAATGCCGTTTTCAGCAAGAAAGAGCATAAACTCATCATATCTGTCGATATGCTCTGCAATGCCGTGGGCTATCTGAACAACAGCGCGGGGCTCTGTGTCCGGGACACATTTTTTAGCATAGATACTGTTCAATCCGGTACTGGAAGTGTATCTGAATTCAGCGAAACTTGGCATAACATGACCTCCTGATTCCAAAATTATATTTATGTAAAAATATTACACTTTTCAATATTGCAAGTCAACATATATTTGGGTTATTATGGGAACATAAAACGCCTACAAACAGTCTTAATTATACTTCAACACAGGAGGTATTACCATGAAAGCACATAACATCAGATCTTTATTCTCGGTCCTTGTTATTTTTGGCCTTACCTTTATGCTATGCACAGGTGTTTTTGCTGACAATAATAAGATGAATTGGCATTATCCTCAGCCCGATGATGATATGATATATCATTGGGAATTGGAAAAAAATGGCGGTGAAGTAGACTTCAGTGATATTGCCATGTACATAAGCTTTGATGTTGCGGACAGCGGCAAGCAGCATCTTATCAAGGCCAACTGGCTGCCTGAGCTCGATCCCGAAGAAGCCATTGGCATTCTCCGCATGGACCAGAGCTTTTATGACTATCTGAGCTTTCAGACCGAGCATCTTGAATGTTCAGATATTTACGGAAAAGATATAGGCCTTATTATCGGTGAAAGTGGTTTATCCGAGGATGAAGCCCAGAATAAATGGTTTACCGAAATTCAGATACAGACTGCCGACACATATCCCTACAGAGTCGAAATATTTGATAATTTTGAGCTTAGTGGCCGAGACTTGATTCAGGGAGCTTACGGCGCGGAAGCCCTCAGCGTGGAAGATGGGGAACTCAACGGACTGCAGATGATAAAAGCTTCTATTGACTATACAAATATTTATGATAAAAGCAAGTTTGATGCAGAAGAATGGGCACTTCTTGAAAAGAGTATTATAAAAAACTACATTTATCTCTTTGACAACGAATGTGAGTACATGATATGCATTTCCGGAACATCCGATATGGAAACCCTTGAAAAAATCGGTGAAAATATCGAGGTCTATGAAACCGGGCTTGAGAGAAACTATTATAACGACGGCCTTGACTATATTTTCAACGATATGGCCCGTGGCTGAATATGCTGATAAAAAAACCTTTCCGTGGACATAGTCTGCGGAAAGGTTTTTTTATTTTTACTTTTTGAATTCGGGGATAAACTCGGTGGACAGGTTCATATCATGTAAACGAAGCTTCATCTGGCTGGGCTTCTTGTTGTACATGGCGGTTCTCAGCTCATCATCGGGAACAAAGCGATAGTATGTAGCACAGAAGGTGTCAAACATGGGCCTGTCTTTGGGGGTCAGCTTACCCAAGTGAGTGAGAAGGCCGACAATAGCGCCTGCGGCAAAGCCACCAATCATGAGGGGCTTGAGAAAACGAAGCACCAGGAAAATACAGATAGCCATGAAAACAGTGCAGACAATAACTGAAACCGTGGTGTACTTATTTGCAGCAGGGAGAATAAGATCTTCCGCCGTGTTGCGCATCTTCTTGGTCAGAGGATAGGCGACAGTAAAATCAAACAGAAACTGTCTGAAGAAAAGATAAAACCAGAACCAGCCACCAACGAAAATGGCTCCTAACCACATGATCTGCATATAGCATGCCTCCAATTAAACTTATAAAAATATAAAGTCATCTTAACACATAGCGACAGGATATTCAAGATTATTTCGTTCGCTGGTGCATAAAG
>JAFQVZ010000350.1 GCA_017407765.1 Clostridia bacterium
GCCGAGATCGAGGTGGAGCTTGACCGCGAGATGCTGGTGCGCGATGGATATGACCCGGTTCGGAAAAGGCTCACCGATCATATCGTTCCATCAAGTGCCAATGCTGCCGTTATTGCGCCCTTCTATGACGGCATTTCGCCCACAGAGGCACGCAAGGCAATGAAGGATTTTGTTTTCTACAACGATCTTCTGCTGGCGCCTTCGCCCATCAAAAGAGGGATCGTATATGCCGGACTGTTTGTGGCCGGGGCATATAAAAGCAAGCAGGGAATGGTGGTCAACTATAAACCCAACCCCGGCTGCAGACGCAGCACAGCCGATCTTATGGCAAAGTATGCCGAAGCTGTGCCTCTTGCGGTCAGGCTGGCGGAAGGATTTATAAAGTATCTTGCAGGCGAGGAGCTCCTCGAGGATACTTTTGAGTATAACTTCGAGTCGGCACTGCCGGAAGGAGAGTAATTATGAAGTTTACCAAAGCTGAAAAAAGCTGGATCCTCTATGATGTAGGCAACTCGGCATTTACTCTGCTGATCGCCACCATCATGCCGATCTATTTCAATTATCTCGCCGAGAGCGGCGGACTGACTTCGGTCGAATATCTTGCGTATTGGGGCTATGCTGCCTCGATCTCCACTCTTTGCGTAGCCTTTATCGGCCCTGTATTCGGCACACTGGCCGACACAAAAGGCTTTAAGAAACCTATCTTCCTAACGGCCCTTGCCGTAGGTTCCATTGGCTGCCTTGCCCTCGGCTTTGCCAAGCAGTGGCTGATATTCCTCATCATTTTCGTTATTGCAAAGGTAGGCTATTCCTCTGCAAATGTATTCTATGATGCTATGCTGCCCGACATCACCACTCCCGACCGCGTCGACAGCGTATCCTCGAACGGTTACGCCTGGGGTTATATCGGCAGCTGCGTTCCCTTTGTTCTCTGCCTTGTTCTTGTTCTCGGCGCCGGTTCCATCGGCCTGACAATGGAAACCGCGATGATGATCTCCTTTATCATCATTGCCGCTTGGTGGGTAGGCATGACGATGCCTCTTATGAAGGTTTATGAGCAGAAGAATTATATCGAGCGTCCCGAGCGCGTCTTTGCAGCAAGCTGGGGCCGCATAGGCAATACACTTAAGAGCGCACGCAAGAATAAGAAGATCTTTATCTTCCTGCTGGCCTTCTTCTTCTATATCGACGGTGTGTATACTGTTATCGATATGGCCACGGCATACGGCTCGGCTCTGGGGCTCGATTCCACAGGCCTGCTGCTGGCTCTGCTGGTAACACAGATCGTGGCCTTCCCCTTTGCCATTCTTTTCGGACGCCTTGCCAAGAAGTATAAGGCCGAGAGCATCATCACATGCTGCATCATCGCCTATTTCTGCATCGCAGTCTATGCTATGTTCCTTGAGAATCAGACTCAGTTCTGGATCCTTGCTGTATGTGTAGGTATGTTCCAGGGTGGCATTCAGGCTCTTTCGAGATCCTATTTCACCAAGATCATCCCTGCCGAAAAATCGGGCGAATATTTCGGTCTGCTTGATATCTGCGGCAAGGGAGCATCCTTCCTGGGAACAGCCGCTGTTTCCATGATGACTCAGATCACCGGCAGCGCCAACAAGGGCATCAGTATTATTGCTCTGTTCTTTGTTATCGGTTTTGTTCTGTTCAGGATCGCTATCAAGATCGAAGATTAAGGAGGCATGGTTATGAAACTTATTTCATGGAATGTAAACGGGCTGCGTGCCTGCGTTGGTAAGGGTTTTGCCGATTTTGTGGCTCAGGCTGATCCCGATGTTCTCTGCCTGCAGGAGACCAAGCTGCAGGAGGGACAGATCGACCTTGACCTGCCCGGATACCGTATGTACTGGAATTATGCAGAGAAGAAGGGTTATTCGGGCACGGCAGTATTCACCAAGGCCGAGCCTCTTTCGGTCAAAAACGGCATAGGCATCGAACAGCACGACCATGAGGGACGTGTTATCACAGCCGAATACGAAGATTTCTATCTCGTCTGCTGCTATACTCCCAATGCCCAGGACGGCCTTAAGCGCCTTGACTACCGTATGGAGTGGGAGAATGATTTCAGAGCCTATCTCATGGAGCTTGACAAGGTAAAGCCTGTCATCCTCTGCGGCGACCTCAATGTTGCCCATAATGAGATCGACCTTAAGAACCCATCCAGCAACCGCAAAAATGCCGGCTTCTCCGATGAGGAGCGCGCCAAGATGACCGAGCTGCTCGGCTCGGGATTTGTCGACAGCTTCCGTCACTTCTATCCCGACCTGACGGGGGCCTACAGCTGGTGGAGCTATCGTTTCAATGCCCGCAAGAACAACGCGGGCTGGCGTATCGACTATTTTATAGTTTCCGAACGCCTTAAAGAGCGCATGAAAGGTGCCGCCATCCACAGCGATATCTTCGGCAGCGATCACTGCCCCGTAAGCCTTGAAATCGAATAGTTTAAAAATGCCGTTCTCAGGGACGGCATTTTTATCTCCATGATTGACAAATCATAGTATGGGGCATATAATCAAAGCAACTGAATAACACATTTAAGTGCTGCATGCCTCGTATGGGGGTGTGTGGAGAATAGTGAATCCGGTGTGAATCCGGAACGGTACCGCCACTGTATGCGTGGAGGCCCCGCACGTGGCGAAAGCCGGCCATTGGGAGAATATCCTGAGAAGGCAGTGCGGATGCTTTTGATGCGCGAGTCAGGAGACCTGCTTGAATGGCAGAGCGCATGAGCTTCCCGGATAATGGAGGATCGGGCATTTTTTATTTGTTGCAGAAAACCGGCTGCGGCAGTCTTATTGGCTGCCGCAGCTTTTATTTTGCCTCAAAATCGTTCTTGCGCAGGTAATTCGGTAAAGAAAAACAAACGCAGGAGGTAAAACATGAGAAAAAGATTACTAAGTCTGTTTCTGGTCATGGCAATGGTTTTCGGCATGCTGCCGACGGGCGTTCTGGCTGCGGAACGGGACGAAGACAAGGATCAGGTCCGCGTTATCGTTGAAAACGAGACCTATCCCGTTGCAGGCGGCGCGCCCTGGGAGGGCAGGCTGATAGACAGCTGGATAGATATCGGCGAAAGCTCCACGGCGGCAAGCTGTGTGGCAGATGCTCTTGCAGCCGAGGGATATTCCCAGACCGGCGCCGAGAGCAATTATATTTCCGAGATAAACGGGCTCTGGGCAGGCAGCGCAGGCGGTTATGACGGATGGATGGTCATGATCAACGACTGGTTTGCCAACGAGGGTCTGGGCGCCTTTACGGTGGCCGACGGAAAGCTTGAAGACGGCGACGAGATATACATGGTCTACAGCATGACCATGGGTGAAGACATCGGCGGATCGTGGGCCAACAACGACAAGAGAGTGGCCGCAGTTGAGTTCAGCGAAGGGGCTCTTTCGCCCGGCTTTGACCCCGATGTCCACGAGTACACCCTGACTCTGGAGGAGGGCACCGAC
>JAFQVZ010000351.1 GCA_017407765.1 Clostridia bacterium
AAATAGATTTGCGGCGAATGAATCGCCCGCAAATCGTGCGCCGCCATTCTTACCGGCGGCGGAATAAGCTGGCGCTTATTTCCGGGGACCCCGATCCAAATAGATTTGCGGCGAATGAATCGCTCGTAAATCGTGCGCCGCCATTCTTACCGGCGGCGGAATAAGCTGGCGCTTATTTCCGGGGACCCCGACACCTTTCACTTCTTCCATATCAATGGAAAACGTGATATAATGTGGTTTGTAAAAGCTTTTTTATAAAACATATCCCCTGCGGCGCTGCCGCAGGGGTCAAAAGAAAGGAAGTTTTTCTTATGAAAATCGTAAACGTAGTATGCGCTCCCGGCCGTACAGGTTTCTATTTTGACGACCAGAAGGCTATCAAGGCCGGCGCCATCGCCGACGGTACAGCTTATATCGGCACACCCGTAACACCCGGTTTCACAGCTGTTCGTCAGGCCGGCGAATCCATCTCCGTAATGCTCGTTCTCGAGGACGGTCAGGTTGCATGGGGCGACTGCGCAGCCGTTCAGTACTCGGGCACAGGCGGACGTGATCCCCTCTTCCTCGCTAAGGACTTTATCCCTGTTATCGAAGAGCACATCAAGCCCGTTCTGGTCGGCAAGGAAGCTGACAACTTCAGACAGCTGACAAAGGAAATGGAAGCTATCGAAGTAGACGGCAAGAAGCTGCATACAGCTATCCGCTACGGCGTTTCTCAGGCAATCCTCGATGCAGTTGCAAAGGCAAGCCACCGCATGATGGCAGAAGTCGTTGCTGACGAGTACGGCCTGACAGTATCCGAAGAACCCATCCCCGTATTCACACAGTCGGGCGATGCAAGATATGACAACTCCGACAAGATGATCATCAAGGGCGCAGACATTCTGCCTCACGCTCTGATCAACAACGTCGACACAAAGCTCGGCCGCGACGGCAGCAAGCTCAAGGAGTATGTAAAGTGGCTCAGCGACCGCATCATCAAGCTGCGTGCTGACGAGAGCTACAACCCCATCCTCCACATCGACGTTTACGGCACAATCGGCCAGGCATTCGGCGACGACAACTTCGTCAAGCAGGCTGACTACCTCGCAGAGCTCGAAGAAGCTGCAAAGCCCTTCAAGCTCCGCATCGAAGGCCCCATGGATGCAGGCGACCGCGAGAAGCAGATGCTTTGCCTCAAGGGTCTGCGCGAAGAGCTCGACAAGCGCGGCATCAATGTTGAGCTGGTAGCTGACGAGTGGTGCAACACACTTGAAGACGTTATCTATTTCTGCGACAACAAGGCCGGCCACATGGCTCAGATCAAGACACCTGACCTCGGCGGCATCAACAACACAATCGAAGCTGTTCTGTACTGCAAGGAGCACGGCTTCGGCGCTTACCAGGGCGGCACATGCAACGAGACAGACCGTTCCAGCCAGGTTTGCGTAAACTGCGCTATGGCCACAAAGCCCGACCAGATCCTCGCTAAGCCCGGCATGGGCGTTGACGAGGGCTTCATGATCGTTTACAACGAAATGAACCGCATCATCGCTATGATGAAGGCTAAGAAGGCCTAAGTCCTAAACATAAACCCGCGATTCGGCGTCTTTAGTCATAAAGACCGCCGGGTAGACCGATAAAAAGCCCGGCTCTCTAAAGCCGGGCTTTTTTGAATATATGCCAAAGGAGGCAACTGCAAATGCAGAAAGGCTGCATCCAGCTTTATTACGGCGATGGAAAAGGCAAAACAACTGCCGCAATGGGCCAGGTGGTCCGCTGCGCAGGTCACGGCTTCAAGGTGCTGGTTTATCAGTTCCTCAAGGAGCCCAACAGCGGCGAGGTTAAGATCATCTCTTCCCTTCCCGGTGTTGAATATATCGCAAATGAAGGCAAGATCCCCTTCCTCTTCAACCTTACCCCCGAACAGCAGGAACACTACCGCCAGCAATGGGGCAAGACCTTTGAACTGGTAAAGGAAAAGTTCTATTCGGGCGAATATGACCTCGTTGTTCTCGACGAAGCCATCGACGCCTACAATCTCCGCACCATCGACCCTCAGGACCTTCTTGATATGATGGACAATAAGCCCGAGGGCACCGAACTGGTCATCACAGGACATAAATACGGCATGGACATCTCGGCCCTCACCGACCGCGCCGATTATGTGACCAACTTCATGAAGGAAAAGCATCCCTTTGACCTTGGCCTTCCCTGCCGCACAGGCATCGAAGAATAAGTATAGTCTGAAAGGAAATCAATATATGAATATCACCAAAAGTGCCGTCGCCGGCACCCTCGAGTCCAGCGACGTATATGTAAAGGCAGAGCCCTGCGAAACACTCGAGATCGAGATCGAGTCGGTGGTCTATAACCAGTTTGCCGACCAGATCGAGGCAACCATCCGCCGCACTCTTGAGGGACTCGGTGTAACAAGCGGCAAGATCTCGGTAAACGACAAGGGCGCCATCGACTGTGTCATCGAAGCACGTGTCGAGACTGCCGTAAAACGCGCAGGAGGCGAAAACTGATATGAGAAGATCTATGTTATTCATCCCGGGCAACACGCCCAACCTGCTGATGAACGGCGATGTTCTCGGCTCGGACAGCATCATTCTTGACCTTGAAGATGCCGTATCTCCCGCCGAGAAGGACGCAGCGCGCATCCTTGTCCGCAATGCTCTCAAGAGCCTCGGATACAAGGGCTGCGAGATCATCGTCAGAATCAACCCCATCGAGACCGACTTCTGGCAGAAGGACCTTGACGAGGTCATTCCCCTCTGCCCCGGCATGATCATGCCCACAAAGGTAAGCTGCGCACGCGATGTTCAGATCGTATCCGAATATATCGCTCAGGTAGAGGCAAAGCACGGCATCGAAAAGAACACAGTCAAGCTCATCCCCCTCATCGAGACAGCTATGGGCGTTGAGAACGCCTTTAACATCGCTTCGGCCGACGAGCGTGTTGCCGCCATCTTCCTCGGCGGCGAAGACCTGACAGCCGATCTGAGATGCAAGCGCACCAAAGAAGGCAACGAGATCTTCTATGCCCGCTGCCGCATGGTAAAC
>JAFQVZ010000352.1 GCA_017407765.1 Clostridia bacterium
ACCCTCTAAGTGCCCTTTAGGGTATTCAAAAGAGGGCTTATACTCTCCTCAGAAAGCAGTCTTCTGTTCATAACTATTTGCAATATCCCATTATAAAATCACCTCGAGTTATATCTCTATATATTCCAAATCGTTATATTTAATATAGATTAGACTTGCCGTGTTTGTTTTGCATTTTACCCCTCTCACCTCCCCTGCCGCGCCTATGATTTGTAAAAGAAATTTTACCCGCTAAACCCTTTATTTCGCGCCCGGGTTAAGATATGATATAGGTGTATGAGATAAGAAAGAAAAGAAGAAAACAATACCCAACGGAGGTAAAAGAAAAATGAGAAGAACTAAAATCATCTGCACAGTCGGCCCTGCAGTCGACAGCGATTCCAAGCTCGAACAGCTTATGCTGGCCGGCATGGATGCCGCAAGATTCAATTTTTCCCACGGCACCCATGAAAGCCACCTGGCTATGCTCAATAAAATCAAGAAGGTGCGCGATCATCTCGGCCTGCCCATCGCCACCATCCTCGACACCAAGGGTCCCGAGATCCGTGTCAGAAGCTTTAAGGACGGCCCCATCACCCTCGAGCAGGGCGATACATTTATTCTCACCACACGCGATGTAGAGGGCGACAAAAACATCGTTTCGGTCACCTATGACAATCTCCATGCTGAGATCGAGCCCGGCAAGGTCGTCCTTATCGACGATGGCCTGATCGGCCTTGAAGTCGAAGCTATCGAGGGTCAGGACATTATCTGCCGCGTCACATCGGGCGGCCCTCTTTCCAATAACAAGAGCATCAACCTGCCCGGAAGCGCCATCCGCCTTCCCGCAATGACCGACAAGGACCGCGACGACATCATCTTCGGCGCGCAGCAGGGCTTCGACTTTATTGCCGCCTCCTTTGTAAGGCAGGCCGACGATGTCAGAGCCATTCGTCAGTTGCTTGACGAAAACGGCGGAAAGCGCATCGGCATCATCGCCAAGATCGAAAACCGCGAGGGCGTCGACAATGTCGAAGAGATCCTCAAGGTGGCCGACGGCGTCATGGTCGCCCGCGGCGACCTGGGCGTTGAGATCCCCACCTACGAAGTTCCCATTGTCCAGAAAGAAATGATCGACCTGAGCATCCGCATGGGCAAAACAGTTATCACAGCCACCCAGATGCTCGACTCGATGATCAGAAATCCCCGTCCCACACGCGCCGAGGCCTCCGACGTTGCCAACGCCGTATTCGACGGTTCGTCTGTTGTCATGCTCTCGGGCGAGACCGCATCGGGCAAATATCCCATCGAGAGCGTAAAGACAATGGTCAGCATCGTCGAGGCTGCCGAACAGCACATCAACTATTGGAAGCGCTTTGCCTCGCGCGACAACCTCAGCGACTCTATCCCCGCGGCCATCAGCCACACCGCCTGCATGACGGCCCGTGACCTCGGCGCAAAGGCTATCCTTGCCGCCACCACCTCGGGCTACACAGCGCGCTCCATTGCCCAGTTCATGCCCGGCTGCCCCATTGCAGCCATCACTACATCCGAGGCCGTACGCCGCAGCCTTGCCCTGACATGGGGCGTAAGAGCCTATCTGACCGGCGAGGCCGATTCCACCGACAGAATGTTCTCGCTCTGCTCGGAAACGGCACGCAAGGAAGGCATCGCCGCACCGGGCGACCGCGTTGTTATCACGGCCGGTGTCCCCATCGGCACCGCGGGCACGACCAATCTTATCAAGGCAGAAGTTATTAAGTAATAAATGAAGCCCCGGCGTCAGCCGGGGCTTCGAAATATTGCCAAATATGCAGCCTTTTTGCGGTTTTACCATTTACTTTTCCATTCAGTATGCTATACTTTATCAATATTCCCAATAGCAAAGGAGTGACAGCATCTTGGACCAGAATAAGTCATCCACAAAAGAATACCGACAGATAATCTCCTGCATCCTCGACGTCGGCGAGCTGCTGCTCAAGAACGGCGCCGAGGTCATGCGTGTTGAAGATACCATAACCCGACTCTGCGACGCCTATGGCTTCTCAAGCTCCGATGTCCTTACTATAACCTCCAGCATCCTGCTGACAGCGGTTGCCCCGGACGGCGACATTATAACCCAAACCCGAAGGATAAAGTCGCGTTCCACCGACCTCAGCCTTGTAGGCCGCGTAAATGCCCTTTCCCGCGAGATCGCGGCAAATCCCATGCCCTCCGATAAGTTCACCAATATGCTGCAGGAGGCACAGAACGACAAGGTCTATTCGCGCCGAACCATCTTTATAACCTATGGTTTTGTTTCAGCCATCTTCGCCGTGTTTTTTGGCGGCGACTTTGTCGACGGCATAGCGGCATTTATTTCAGGCCTGATCCTTTACATCGTTCAGCAGCTGGGCGGTAAGCTCAGGATGAACAGCACCCTGCTCAACACGCTATGCAGCGCTATCACAGCTTTTGTCATAGTGGTTCTCTTGCATATAGGCATCGGCCATCATTCCGATAAGATAATGATCGGTAATATAATGCTGCTCATTCCCGGCCTTGCTCTCACCACCTCGCTGCGCGACCTTATCAACGGCGACACTATCTCGGGCCTTCTCGGCCTGTTCGAGGCCGTCATCAAAGCCATCGCCATTGCCATCGGCTCGGCTCTTGTTCTTCAGGGATTGGGGGTATAACAGATGTTTGATATGTTTATCGAAGTCCTGATGGCCGGGCTTGGCTCGGCCGGATTTGCCTATCTTTTTAACGTCCACGGCAAAAAGATCGCCTGGACCGGCATAGGAGGCGCCCTGAGCTGGCTTGTGTACCTTATTGTCATGCAAATGAGCGGCGATCTTTTCGTCGCGCTGTTCGCGGCGACTCTTTCCATTGTCGTTGCCAGCGAGATATTGGCCCGCGTGATTAAAATACCGGTCATAATGATGCTGGTTCCCATGCTTATCCCTCTCGTTCCGGGAGGCACGCTGTTTTACTCCATGCAGGCGCTGATCAGCGGAAAAAATCTTCAGTTCATTGGTTATGTGCAGTCGCTGGCTTTGCAGGCTGCTGCCATCGCAGTCGGAATGATCGTAGGCACGGCCATCATGGGCAACTTCTTCACCTTCTATTATCGCGCAAAGGCTCAGAAGATATCGCAGAAGATAACCGAACAGTCATAAATAAAGAAAAGACATCCTTTCGGATGTCTTTTTTATTGGTTGTTTCCGAATGCCCCGTCACTCACATCAAGGCCCTCAAAAAAATCATCATAACTGCACTGATATATTTTCCTAAGCTCTATTATAACACTCGCTCTGATATTAAGCTCACCGGCCTCATATTTGGCATATGTTGTCCTGCCAATATCACAACCACGACGCTGTAATTCCGCACATAGCTTTTCTTGAGATATTCCTTTTTCAATACGCAATCTGCGAAGATTATCCCCCATATTGCGATCACGGCGGATTTTTTGCTCCATTGCTCATACCTCACATAGTAATTGACCAATATTGGTTGCAAGTACTATTATCGTATGCTATATTGAAGTTAAATATTGTCCGCTATACTGGTCAATTTCAGCTATGAGGGGAAAAAGATGTCTATCTGTACTTTTTTCGGGCACCGTGAATGCCCTGAGTCAATAAAACCAAAGCTCGTTTCGGTTTTAAAAGATCTTATAGAAAATCATGGAGTAAATATTTTTTATCTCGGTCATCAAGGCACATTCGATTCTATTGCTCTTAGCGTCCTGAAAGATTTGACCCGTGAATATCCCCATGTAAAATATGCTGTTGTCCTTGAAAAACTCCCCACCAGAAAAGAAATCTTTTCTTGCGACACCCTGTTCCCTGAGGAACTCGAAAATGTTCACCCGAGGTTTGCTGTCAGCCGCCGCAATCTTTGGATGCTGTCACAGGCCGAATATGTCGTCACTTATATAACACATTCATGGGGTGGCGCTGCTCAGTTTGCCGAAAAGGCCGAAAAACAGCATAAAATAGCCATTAATCTTGCCCATATATAAAAACTCTCATACCCTTCAAAGGGTATGAGAGTTAATTTTTATCTCGGCATTACTACAAATGCATTGGGCAGCCTTCTGCCGTTTTCCTTGTCGCCTGCCGAAGGCTTTGTGATCTTCCGTCCGTTATAATACATGATGCTCGACGAGCCGCCGTCGAGATTGCAGGCCTGATATGCCCCATATTCCAGCATTATGTCGGCAAGATCGCCCATGGTGCAGCCAATGGAATGTCCCGGCTGTCTGCCGTCGACCACAAGCAGCAGCACCTGGCCGTTTTCGGTCTGGCCTATGGCCGTTCTGGGCGATATACCCCATCCGGCCGAGCCCTCTACCATCTTTTTGCCGCCTATTATAAGCGCAGGCTTGAACTCCACCGCATCGCGCAGGCCCGTTTCATCCCTGTACTGGCCGATCTGCAGGCTGTTGTTATAGTCAAAGCCTATGGTCTTGTTGTTTCCTCCGGCCCACGAAGAATAAAGGTCGCCATCCTTGATGACCAGGCCGTGCGGTATGCCGCCGTTGCCGTGTCCCTCAGGATCATAGAAGCCGCTGGCATTAACAGCCAGCACCGCGCCGCTCTGTTTGGAAATTGCGCCTATGGTTGCGCCCACCTCGCCAAAGCCGGACGCCAGCTCAAGCTCGACCTGTTCGGGATTCTTTATAATGGCAAGGCGGCCGTTATAATCGCTGCCGGTCACCTCTACTATTGTGATGCCGTTTCGTGTGTCTATGGCCATGATCTCGTCGCCGTTCACCGTCTTTATGCCGGTTCCGTCCTGATCGAGGCCCGCCTCGTCTATGATAAGATATCCTTCATCGTCGAGAATATCCTCGCCGTGCTTTTCTATATATTTTTCAAAGCTTTTTCGGTCGACCTCGGTGTAGATCTCAAAAAACTCATCTTCAAGCTTCTTCCACGCGGTCTTTTCCTCAACGCCTTTAATGGGTTCGATCTCCCAGTCGGTCTCGATAGTATCAATGACCTCCTGTTCGGCCTCGATATCGGTCCTTGTTCCCATAACATCATCAATAATAAAGTCGGGAATGAAGGCAGTGGCAAGCCACTGGTGGGTCATGGTTCCCATGGCTGTCTCGATATAGATATCGCGCCACTTTTTAACAAAAGGTATATCAGAAAAAACCGCCACCGCATAAAGGCCGCATATCAGCATCAGGGCGCAGCCTGCCCGCAGCAGCACCTTTCCCGCCCCTGCCTTTTTCTTGGTTTTTACAGGCTTTCTGTCGCGTTTAAGCTCATGCTTAAGCTCGCGCTTTTCTTTTTTTCCAAAGAACTGCTCAAGGGTCTCATCATCCACAAGGCTCTCGCCCTGCCAGAAGCTGCCTCTTTGAGGCACCCACTCGATGTCGCCCTTCTCGCCTTCCTTTTTCTCCAGCTCCGAGTCATAGATGGCCGACAGATATATTTCGCGTATCATTTCATCAATATCGTCGGGAGTTTTGCTGAATCCATGCTCAAAGCCCTTATTCTTATCGTCGTGCACCTGTCGTCCTCCTTTCTCCGGCTGTCATTTTGTAATAAAAATTATATCACTATTTGTGCAGGTTGTCACCCTTCAATATACCCCATAACAGCGACATATATCTTAATATTCTTTTAACAAAAGCCAAATCCCCCGACTTTGGTCGGGGGATTTTTCGTGTGCTTTCAAAAAGAGGAGACTACTTATGGTTTAGGATGGAAATTATCGTCTGCTTCTATTTAATACCTTTCGGTATGTTTTCCTTTTGTGATTATAATATACCATATAGGTATACATTTGTCAATATCTTTTTGAGAATATTTCTCAAAAAGTGTTGATCAGCAATATAAATTTCTTGTTTATATTGCATATTTTCATATTTAATATTCTACTATTTCGCGAATTGTTTATTTACTATGTATATGTTATACTATATTAAAGTAAAATATATTTCTTGTAAGATAATATTACGGAGGTGTTTTTAATAAAAACAAATTATTAGC
>JAFQVZ010000353.1 GCA_017407765.1 Clostridia bacterium
CGGTGTGGTGGACCGCATTAATTTGTCTGCCGCTTTGTGCACGGCCGGCAGCCACCGCTTTCGGACATATGCGGCACCTTTGCGCCGCCTGTCCTTGTCGACACCGTTATAATAGCGAAGATTTGTGAACCCATGATGAACTCATTGGGAACAAAATACGAACTTGGAATGATTTTAAAAACTTCCCTTTTCAAGGAAATCAACGGCAAACTGAGCAAACACACCTGCCGTTCTGGCAAGGACCGACTCTTCGAGCTTGAACAGATTGCTGTGAAGGCCGAACTTGCCCCTTGTTTCGTCGGTAGCGATACCTACGAAAACATACGCGCCGGGAACCCTGGAAATATACTCGCTGAAGTCCTCACCGCCAAGATGGGGCATCGTATCGAGCTTGACATTCTCCTTACCGAGGATCTTTGCGCCCGATTCGATGCAGAATCTTACGGCCTCTGGAGTGTTGATAACGGCATCGCCATATCGCGCCGAAACCTCGGCAGAAGCGCCGTTTGCCTCAGCAACGCCTTCAGACACCTTATGAATGAGCTGGCACATCTCTTCGATGACTTCTTTTCTGTCAGAACGCAATGTGCCCGTCATGGTGCAGCAGTCGGGGATAATGTTGCTCTTATCCTGAGGACCGGAATGAATGGTGCACACCGAGAGAACACGGGCCGCCGTTTCATCGAGCCTGCGGGAGACTATCTGCTGAAGCCCCTGATAGATCTGATTTGCAACGGCAATGGGGTCGATGCACTGGTGAGGCCACGAACCGTGTCCGCCCTTGCCGGTGACTTTGATCGAGAATCCGCCCGCATGACCAAATGCACATCTTTCGGCAACGTGCATCTCGCCTGCATCGATCTCGGGCCATGCATGGGCCGCAAATACAGCATCTACCGCAGGATTTTCAAGGACCTTGTCTTCGATGGTCTTCTTTCCGCCGCCTGCACCTTCTTCGCCCGGCTGGAAGACAAACTTGACCGTTCCGCCAAACTCGTGTCTGAGCTCAGAAAGAATCTTTGCGCTGCCAAGAAGCCATGTGGCATGGGCATCGTGCCCGCAGGCATGCATTACGCCGTCATTCTTCGACGAGAACTCGACTCCGCTCTCCTCCTGAATGGGAAGAGCATCGATGTCGGCTCGGAGCAGGACGGTCTTTCCCTCGCCCTTTGTGCCCCTGAGAATGCCCATTACGCCGGTTCCGCCGCCTATACCCGAAACCACTTCCATTCCTTCAAGTTTGGAAAGCTCTTCGGCTATGCGCTTCGCCGTGCGTACCTCCTTCATAGAAAGCTCGGGATACATGTGCAGGTCACGGCGGAAAGATATGAGATAATCCTCGTGCTGCGCCGCCTTCTGTCTGATCATTTCTGTAAGCATAAAAACCTCCTGTTTTTCGCAAAACGTATATTTTGTCTTACTGAAACAATCATATATCAAAGATACCGAAAACTCAAGTTCAAAGGCATCATTTTGCCGCAGGCCTTCCCTCGCCGCCTCTTGATCTGTTAAGTTTTGGCGAATGCTGTTTTATCTTTTTTCGTTCGTGCTCGCGCCTCTCAGCCGAGGTAGAGCCGATCTCTGCCTCTTTATACTCAAAAAGGCAGGTATTCCTGCGCGAAGCCGACAGATATTCCTTTATCTTGCCCTTATTTATATGCTCGCGCATTCGCCTTAAAAGATCGTTGGTCTCGCCGACATAGATTATCTCTCCCTTTCGGCCTCTTATGCGGTATTCTCCGGGAGCCGAGGGCGGTTTTGTCCCTCTGCCGGTAACGGGGTCATAAGCTTTTGGCCTTCCGGGGCGGTAAAGCCCCATTATCAGATCTTTTATCATTATATCACCTCCATTTTTATTCAGAATATCTCTTCGCTTCCTCATAAGTCAAAAAGATATAGTAGTTTTAAAGTCACCTGTACCTGCTTATGGGCATAATATAAAACGAAAGGAGATGTATCATGAACCGATATAACAGATTTTATCCCGGCGGCATGGCAGGGGGCGGCAGGCCCATGCCTCCTCGCCGTCCTGTTCCCTGCAGCGACAAACCCGCCTGCCCTCCCGCTCCCACCTACCAGTCACTTGTCTGCGCGCCGAACTCCGGCTGTCAGAGCGGCGAAAGCCTGCCCACTGCCATGGCCTATGTGAGCTGGCAGAACTGGGAAGAACCCTATGCTCCCGACACAGCTCTGTGCCGCGGCACCATCTTCCCCTCGCTCGATCTTCCGTTTATGGCATATAAGGGGGCACGATGATGAATATGAACGACAGAACTTCGGCGCTCAGAAGGCTTCAGGCTGCCGACTTTGCTCTTATCGAAGCCAACCTTTATCTCGACACCCATCCCCAGTGTCCCTGCGGCCTTGAGTATTTCAGATGTATGCGAAACGAGCGCGACGACGCTCTCTGCAGCTATGAAATGAACTTCGGACCTATTACAATGGACAATTCGCAGGCAGAATGCAGCTGGGAATGGATAAATGACCCCTGGCCGTGGGAAATGGAGGCATAAACTATGTGGATATATCAGAAAAAACTCGAATACCCCATCCGCATCAGGAAGCCTGATGCCCGCGCTGCCAAGATCATTATGAGCCAGTACGGCGGCCCTGACGGCGAGCTGGGCGCATCGCTCAGATATCTCTCTCAGCGTTTTGCCATGCCCTATAAGGAAGTGGTAGGAACTCTGACCGACATCGGAACCGAGGAACTTGCACATCTTGAAATGATCGGCACCATCATCTATCAGCTGACCCGCAATCTTTCCATCGAACAGATCAAGGCTCAGGGCTTTGATGACTACTTTGTCGACCATACCACCGGTATCTGGCCCTCGGCTGCATCGGGCATGCCCTTCACCTCGGCCTCATTCCAGTCTAAGGGTGACATCATCACTGACCTCCACGAGGATATGGCTGCCGAGCAGAAGGCACGCACGACCTACGACAATATCCTGCGCCTCGTAGATGACCCCGATATCCGCGAGCCCATCAAGTTCCTCCGTGAACGTGAGATCGTCCATTATCAGCGCTTCGGCGAGGCTCTGCGCATAACTCAGGATAAGCTGAACTCCAAGAACTTCTATGCCTTCAACCCGTCCTTTGACAAAAACGCACCTGTAAACAAGTGCTAAAAAGCGGCCTGCCCTCTGCATCACGCAGCCGGCAGGCCTTATCTCTTTTTATTTTATGGGCAGCTGGATCTCGGTAAGCCAATCCTCTGCACTTTCCTTC
>JAFQVZ010000354.1 GCA_017407765.1 Clostridia bacterium
AGGCTTGTTGATCGGAGCGGGATCTTTTTCGGGGGATGCAGGAATTTCGCCGGGCTGATCGGAAGCATTTTGCTCTTCATCGTCAATTATGACAACGGGAAGATCTTCTTCATCACCGGAGGGGTCCTGCTGCTCATCGGGCACAGAGTTTTTGTCTTCCATAAAAGCAAAATGAAAACCTTCAGAGGTGAAGATGATATATTCGGGAAGGATAAAGAAGGCCAAAGCAGCCAGTGAGAGAAGAATAACGATCGATGATACGACTATTAGTTTCTTATCGCGCGAAGATCTCCTTCCGCGGTAGGAATTATAATAATTTCTTCTTTTCATGGCAGCTCGGCCTCCTTGAATAATATCAGTCGTTCTTTACAACTACATGCTCATTTGCATTGATGATAAGCTTGCGGGGGCAAACACTTACACACTTGCCGCAGTTGATGCACTTGTCGTAATCAATGGAAGCAAGGTTGTCTGTGATGGTGATAGCGCCGGTGGGGCAGTTCTTCTGACAAAGTGTGCAGCCGATGCATCCGATATTGCAGATCTTGCGGAGCTCGGCGCCCTTCTGATGAGAAGAACAGCTTACGAAAACAGCCTGGGATTCACGGACAAGGGAGATGATGTGTCTGGGGCAGGCATTGATGCACTTGCTGCAGGCCTTACACTTTGTGCTGTCGACTTCAGCAACGCCGTTTACGATATGGATAGCATCATAGGGGCAAGCCTTTACACATGTGCCAAAACCGAGGCAGCCATAAGCGCATTCGAGAGGGCCGTTTGCAACTTTGGATGCTGCAAAGCAGTCCTGAATGCCGTCATACTCATACTTGCGCTTGGCATTGATACCGCCGCGGCAGTTTACGTGGGCGACAAGACGTTCGGTCGTAGCGGGCTGGACACCCATGATCTTGGCGATTGCTTCGGCACATGCTTTGCCTCCTACGGGGCAGCCATTTACCTGAGCTTCGCCGCGCAGGATAGCATTTGCCATCGCCGAGCATCCGGAATAGCCGCAGCCGCCGCAGTTGGCGCCGGGCAGGGCTTCAACGATCTCGTCAAGACGAGGATCGCGGTCAACGTGGAAGATCTTCGAGCCATAGGCAAGAAGCAGTCCGAAAAAGAGGCCAAGGCCGCCCAGAATAAGAACGGGCATTACAAATGTTTGCATTATTTACAGACCTCCATTAAAAGATAGACAGACCCTGGAAGCCCATGAAGGCGATCGAGAGCAGCGAAGCCGCAACGAGAGCGATGGGGAATCCGGAGAAACATTTGGGATATTCGGCATATTCAAGGCGCTCACGTACCGATGCAAAAAGCACGATAGCCAGAGTGAAGCCGCAGCCGGCCGAAAAACCGTAAATCACAGAGCCGATGAAGTCGAGGCCATTGGCTACATTGAGGTTTGCAACACCAAGAACGGCGCAGTTGGTAGTGATAAGGGGAAGATAGATGCCCAAAGCTTCATAAAGAGCAGGCATCATCTTCATAAGAAACATCTCGATGAACTGTACCAGAGCAGCGATGATGAGGATGAATACGACTGTCCGCATATACGCATAATCGGTGCCCAGCATATAGGTGTTTACAAGATTTGTAACTGCCGATGCAACTGTCATTACAAATATTACGGCAATACCCATGCCGAGAGCTGTGTCGGTCTTTTTGGAAACACCAAGGAAGGGGCAGCAGCCGAGAAACTTAACGAAAATAAAGTTCTCAATGAGTATAGCAGAAAGCGAAAGAGAAAAATAATATGTCAGACCACTCATTATTTTGCCTCCTTCTTATTCATAAAATACTGGAAGAGACCCATCAGAATGCCGAGGGTAAGAAATCCTCCGGCAGGCAGGATCATCATTACGACCGGAGTATAGCCTGCACCGAATACGGGAACGCCGTAGATGCAGCCTGTGCCGATCAGTTCGCGAACAGCGCTGATGATCGAAATGCCCACGGTAAAGCCGATGCCCATCGTAAGACCGTCGATAAGAGAGGGGATGGGTTTGTTTTTGGATGCAAAAGCCTCTGCTCTTGCGAGAAGCAGGCAGTTAACAACGATCAGGGGAATAAAGATGCCCAGCGATGCCGAGAGCTCGGGGAACCAGGCCTGAAGTGAAAGGTCGACGATGGTAACAAAGCCTGCGATGATGACGATATACGCCGCAATTCTGACCTTGGAAGGAATGAACTTGCGCAGAAGCGAGATTAC
>JAFQVZ010000038.1 GCA_017407765.1 Clostridia bacterium
ACTCACTAAAATGTCATCCTGAGCGGAACAAAGTGTAGTCGAAGGATCTCACATAAAGCCAATAACAGCCACCCTCGCATCCAAGGCTCCTTTGGGAATACCCTGAAGGGCACTTTACCCTAAAGGAGCCATATCTGCCTTCCCCTCCCAGGGGAAGGGGGACCGCCGCACGGCGGTGGATGAGGTGAACCGCGTCCGATACCCTCTCAGTCACCCTTCGGGTGCCAGCTCTCCCAAAGGGAGAGCCAAGACCCCTCATCAGTCGGCACAAGGCCGACAGCTTCCCCACGGAGGGGGACGCCATTTTGCCAAACCTCAGTCAGCTCCTTTCAAATACCCTAAAGGGCACTTAGGAGCCTTGGATTCGAGGGAGGTTTTTTCTGCTAGTCGGGGATCATCGAGAAATATTTATCCGACATCTCTATCGCATCGTTGCCCACAACGACATATATGATGTTTCTATACCGTATCAGCCTGCCCGATACATCAAAGGCCGCCGAATCGGTTTCTGTATCGAGGATGATATTGTCAAAATCATCCCCGGCACGGGCGATAAGCTCAAAATACGGGAAAGCGAAACAGTATCTTATATCGTTCATGGTCTCAACGATCTCATCTATCTGTTCTTCGTCATCTATGGTGTATAGATTTGTCCCTGCGTGATGCAGCTGTACTCCCACTATATCTTCTCTGTCTATCGAGAATATCCTGAAGGGAAACGCCGTGGTGAATGGTGATATTCGCGTGACTACGGCTGCGATAACCATATATATTACTACCGCTCTGCAATAATATTTCCACAGCTTCTTGATAAATCTGAGAACAACTTGAAGTTTTTCTCTTATAAACTCAGAGTCAATGGTTTTCACCGTTATCACAACCTATTTAACTTAATTATCATACTCCAGCAGGCGGCTGCAGCCGGGACAATATCCCTCGTCCTCCTGTTTCCAGTGAAGGCCGGCATATTTCGCCCCGCAGTAGGGGCATTTATTGCCCATAAAACGCCTTATGACCGCCACCAGCAGCACCCCTACTCCCACACCGTAAAGATAGGTGTTGGCAAGCAGCGAGCCGAGTATTACCGAGGCGATGCCAAAATACATCATGGCAAGGGTGATCCTCGCCCTTCTGCGGTTTAAATATCTTTGTTCCAAAGCCATATCAAAACTCTCCTAATTCTTTATCCTTTCGGCAATGGTCTGAATGCCGCTTCTTATGAGATAGAGGGCCACTATCGCCGACCCCGCACGGTCGAGCCACATGGCGATGCTCGACCCGGGCATGAGCATAACGGCGATCAGGGCGGCGCTCACGCATATATCAACAAGGCTCTTGGCTCTGTAAAGCCGCGCCTGCACCGCGATTATGGGGTTGGGCTCGGCCCTGTTCAGGCGGGTGTACCTGCGCCAGAAGATGGTGTTGGCCACAACGCCAAGAAGGGCGATCACAAGGCCGGGGATCACGCTGCCGCTGGCCTCCTGGCCGGGCAGGAGGGCAAGAACAAACATTATGCCTCCGCCGAGGCACATCATGGCGCCTACAAAGAGGTTGGAAAGGCGCTCGATGCGTGCCTTCTGCCCGTCGGAGCATCCCGAAGGGCGATTTGTGACCATATAGGTGATATAGGCCATGACTATGCCCAGCAGCTCGGCGCTGCGGCGGACAAAGTCGGCTATCTGGGTGGCGCTGCGGCCGGCTGTGAGGCCGAGGCCGATTATAAGGGGGCCGGGCGCGCTCATCAGCACCGACATTAAAAGTGTCTTGCTGCCCGATTTTTTATTATTCACAAGATTTACTCCACTTCAAAGTAACAATAAGCGCCTCTTTCTTCGATAACCGATTCTTCGTAAGCCTTGTCGCCTCTGAGGCGGTCAAGGAAGGTGATCTTTTTGCCGATGCGGTAATATCCGGGCGTAAGCCCCTGCCCGTCAAGGCGATCGGAAAGGTCTATCGGAAGTTCAAAGCCATCGTCTATGTTATATCCTATATCGTGAACAAAAAACTCCGCGCCGATCTCTGACCACTGGCTGCCGACCCTTTTTTCGATCATAAAGCTTTCTCCGCCCAGCCAACAGCGGTCTATTCTGTGATAGGGAACATCAAACACCACCGTTACCGCGGTGTCTCCAACAGATGCCTTTTCCTTGAGATGCATCGAGATATATGCCCTGTCTTCCTCAAAGAAAAAACCACAGATCAACAGATACAGCGCCGCCATGACAAAATACCATTTTCCCGGACGAAGCCTGAAGAGCATAAAACAAAATGCTGCCATGACCGCCGCCGAGACAAGAAGAAATATTGTCCTTGAATGATCGACCCGCGCCAGGTCAAGTTCCTCGGGTCTGCCGGTCTCTGCGGCACCGATCCTTTTATCCAGTTCATCAAGGGTATTATAATTCTTTCTGCCGCCTACCCTTACAGGTACGGCAGCGGCATACTCATGGGGCTCTACCTCTCCACGGTCGCCCGATGCGAAGAACCACTCGCCCAGCTTTTCGCGAAGCAAGGCTTCATTTCCGGGGGTATGATCCCGAAGCTCGACTTCGATAACTCCCGTGTCCATAGTCATAAATGCATAACGCGGCACTTCGCCCGCTTGGGCAAGCTCGCTTATTTTGTCTGCCAGAGCATC
>JAFQVZ010000355.1 GCA_017407765.1 Clostridia bacterium
CTTTTTCTATTCGGGCAACGATATCACCGCCATCCTTATGGCCGGCCTGCCCGTTGTTCTCTGCGCATTCTGCCAGAAGAAGACTCAGGATATAAAGGTGCTGCTGGGATATGACCTCAGCGCCGCCTTCACCGCCATCTGTCTGCTGCTCATCGGCACAAAGACAGCCTTTATCGCCGTTATTGCCGCCATCGGAGCTATGGGCGCCGCTGCGCTGTGGCGCGCCTTTGCCGACAAGGACAAGAGCATTCTGATCCGCATGGTGGTCATGGGCCTCACAATGCTGCTGGTGTTTGCGGTCATGGCCCTTTTCGCCTCCGACTCGATCTTTGCCGAGATCAAGACCTCCTTCACCCACACCACCGAGGTCCTCGACAACGAGGGTGCCGCAACGGCTCTTCTGTCGGGCCGCCAGGTCAAGCTGGCCCGCGCCCTTGAGATGTTCAAGGAGGGCGGCATCTACACATGGATCTTCGGCGTAGGCCGCGGAACCCAGAGCGCCATCATCGAGATGGATCTGTTCGAGGTCATTATTTACTATGGCCTGTTTGGTGCGGCAGCCATGCTGTGGCTGTATCTCAAGCTGGGACTGGGCTATGTATGGAGCTTCTTTAAGAACTGGAAGGTCCTTAAGGCCGACCTGATGCCGCTGGCATGCCTTGTATCCCTCGGCCTTTGCGCGGGATATCTGCTGATCGCCGGACATATCCTGTTCAGCGTAACCTCGGGATTCTATTTCTCCTATATGCTGATATACGGCAAGGTGATCTATACCGAGGATATGGATAAGCTCAGCATAATCTGATAACAAGATCCACCCTGCGGGGTGGATTTTTTATGCTAATTTACAGTTGCGTGATAATATGATATCATAATAATATAAAATGAACAGGAGGTGCAGGGCGATGAAAGGACTTAAAACAGCAGCAGTTTTTATTCTTATATGTGTGGTTCTTTCCGCCTGCGGCAAGGGTGAAAATCCTGATAAAGCTGCTGTGACAGAAGCGCTGGACAGAATAGATCTTTCCAAACATGAAGTAATGGTCGAGTGGGACATGCTTATGTGTGAAGGGCACAAAGATATAGAGAGGAGCATCCTTTCGGAAGAGGCCGCTGTTCTCCTGAATGAGTTTATAGAGGAACTGAGTTATTCCAGAGAAAATGACAGTACTTTTGATGCCGAAGATTATCTGAATCGAAACGGCGAGAATTATTTCCATATCTATGTGTATATGAGTGATAACGAATATATATGGTTTCGTGGTCAGGGCAGCAGTAAATGTCTGGTTTTGCATTATGATGAAACAGGAGAGAGAAAAGCTGCACTTTTCGATGAAGAACATAAATCACTGGAAAGATTTTATGAATTCTGTGAAGAATAGGTGACGGAAATGAAAAAGCTGTTTTTGATATGGCTTAGTCTGCTGTTTATCGTACTTTCCGCCTGCGGTGCACCGGATGATGCCTATGTGATAGAAAAAAAGCTAAACGAGCTCATAAATGAAGAATATTCATTTCACCTCGAGTGGGGTCCTCAGTTTGACGGAGTGGTTCTGAGTTCGGATGAGTGCGATGATAAAGGCCGGCAGGCCATGCAGAACTTTATCTCTAAACTCAAGCCAAACAAGTATAAAGATAACTCTGATATCGGCCTCCAAAAAGACGGATTCACCTATATTATCGGGATCAGCATAGACGGCATCCCTTCTGTCCGTATAACAGAAGGCGGAGGCTCGGTGTGTGTTGTATCGATCCTTGATAAAGACGGCGAAGCGGAAATGGCGGCATATTTTGATTTGGAGAAAAAAAGCTATGACGGTTTGAGGGCAGTCTGCGGAATCGAGCCTGAAGAGTGGCACATAAACTGAAGAAAAGCTCCCCGTTTGGGGAGCTTTTTGCAGTTATTCAAACATAAGGTCGGTGTAGGTGGGCAGCGGCCAGTATTCCTTGCCCAGCAGAGTCTCCAGCTTGTCGGAAACCTCGCGGAGGGCATCCATTGCAGGGATGACCCTGTCGCGATAGAAGACAGAATGCTCTTTCGGGGTGGCAAAAGAAGCAGAGTGGGCTTCGTCGATCGACTTTTCCAACTCGGACAGACAGATCCTGAAGGCCGAGCCTGCCTCGGTAACATTTCTAAGCATCTCGGCTTCAAGGCTGAGGTCAAGGCACAGCCCGGTGTCGCGAAGACGGTTGTATGTCTCGGCCACGAAGCGGTTATACTTGATTATCGCCGGAAGGATCTGGCGTTTTGCCATCTCGATCATGGTCATGGCCTCGATGTTGATGGTGCTGACATAGCTTTCGTGGTGGATGCCGTAACGGGCCTCCAGCTCGCGGCGCGAAAGAACACCGAAGCGCTCGAACAGCTCGACTGTCTTGGGGGCAATAAAGGCATCAAAGGCATCGACCGAATTGTCTATATTGGGAAGTCCGCGACGGGATGCCTCCTCGACCCATTCGGCGCTGTAGTTGTTGCCGTTGAAAATGATCCGCTTATGGTCGTGCATGATGTCGCGGATGATTTCGTGGACTTTGGCGGAAAGATCGCTGCAGCCCTCAAGACGGTCGGCGATGCGGCTCAGGATATCGGTCATGATAAGGTTGGTGACCGTGTTGCAGTCGGCAATGCTCATGGACGAGCCCAGCATACGGAACTCGAACTTATTGCCGGTGTAGGCCATGGGCGAGGTCCTGTTGCGGTCGGATACATCCTGAGGCAGGGGAGGCAGGGTGTTTACACCGATACGGAGGCTGCCTCCGCGATGGATGTCAGAGTCAACATCTCTCTCGATATCACCTAAGATGGCGGTAAGCTGTTCGCCGAGGAAGATGGAGATGATGCAGGGAGGAGCTTCGTGTCCGCCGAGGCGGTGGTCA
>JAFQVZ010000356.1 GCA_017407765.1 Clostridia bacterium
CATAACGATAATCACCCTGTCTATGTGATGCACCAACAACCAGGTAAATGCCGGCTCGGAGCTCTTCAAACTCAGCAATACCTGCTTCATTGGTTTCCGCTTTGGATGCAGCTTCAATTTTATCTTTGGTAATGATACCGGTAAGTGTGGTTGCCACACTATCCCAATAGCCTTCCTCTTCGTCGACCAGATAACCGTCCTCATCGAGGAAACCGGTGATCTCATAGCCTGCGAAGCCTTCCAGCACCTTGTAGCGCGCATACTCGTCGACCTCGGCAATGCGGTAGGCCGAGAACTCGGCGCCCTTGATTGCTGTGCCGTCATAAGCATAGTTCAAGGTCAGGTCGACGCCCTTATCGAGGTCGATCTTGCCTGCCGCGCTTACCGTAAGTGTGACCAGCATCATCACCGTCATCAGTATAGATATTGTTTTCTTCATAGTTTATTACCTACCTTCAAGAGTGCATATAAAAGCTTTTCAACTCACATAGGTACTGTTTTCTTACTCAATAATATCTTCGGGCTGTTCTTCTGTTCTCAGCACTCCAACAAGAACATATCTTGCGTCATCATATTCATATGTGCACGTCGATAATGTTACAAGTCTCTCTTCCGGCATTATATCGACCTCAGAAGAAAAGTCCGAGTTCTTCATTACATATTCGACAAGTTTATCTCGCTCTTCGTTTGAAGAGGGGAAGACATATACTTCTCCATCGGATGGTGTTATAAATCCGCTTATCACTTCGATTTTATAGTTCTGATCCGGTGTCAGAAGCCAGATAAACGGATGTTCATCGTAATATTCCTGCTTGGAATACTCTGTCAATGTGCCGAACATGGCGGAGTTTCTCATGTTATGTCCATAAATGATTGTATGCAGGTCAGACATATCGGATGCATTGCGATAATCCATAAAAATCGTGCCGTTTTTATTATATCTGCCGTCCAGCATACGGCGCAGATAATAGCTGTTATCCTTTGCCTGTACCACCGGGTAATTTATAAGCGTATCCGGGCTGTATATCCAGGCTACGATGTCGGGATTCTGAGCCTGCAAAGCCTCAAAATCGACATCCAGGTCAAGGATGCCTTCTTCTGTTTCAGGCTGCTCTTCAGTTTCAACAATAACAGGCTTTACATATTGTTCAGCGACCTCATTATACAGATCTGTGCCATCCTGATACTCTTTGTGTATCGTATACAGGTTCCATCCCGCGTATATGATCAGGCACAGGCTGCAGGCCGGGAGCAGATATTTAAAAAGCTTTTTGAACAACATATATCACCTGATTTTCACTTTCAGAAAATGCCCGCCCGAATCTGGGCGGGCTTTTATCTAATTTAAATTACCTCTGAGAATCTTTCTTTCTCTTAAAGAGAGGCAGGATCAGTCCCGCAAAGCCGATGACAAGGAGAATGACATAAGGCATAACATTTGTCATATCGCCTGTCTGAGGAATATTGGGATCTACGGGTTCCGAAGGAACCTCGGGGGGATCGACCGGAACAAGGGGTTCGTCGGGAACTTCGGGAGGATCAACGGGATCTACAGGAACTTCGGGTTCTTCGGGATCATCCTTGGGAACGTCCTTGCCGCTGTAGGTAAAGACCCAGTCGACTTCGCCGATTCTGTTTGCATACTCGTTACCCAGTGTTACGGGAACCTCAAGGGTAATATCGAGCTGGACTGTTTTGCCATAGTTGACTCGACCGAGATATACGGGGCTGCCTTCAAAACCATCTTCGAGGTTGCAGGGCGCGCCTTCATAGATCACCTTTCCGCCGTTCTCGACGGTCAGGGTGAGCTGTGCGAGGAAATCGTGCATGTACTCGAGTTCGGTTTCCATATCGCGGCGCTCGTCGGCTGTGAGCTCTTCGAGGACCGCTGCGCTGATGGGATTGCCCTCCTCATCGTGGAGGAGACCGTCGATATAGAGGCGGATGTAGTCCCAGCTCCTCCATTCATTTGTAATGAAGACTGTCTGGGTCAGCACATCGCCGGGCATGATCTCTTTGAAGTTTTCAAAGAGGTCGCCTTCGACAAAGCCGTCGTAATTCAGCCATTCGACCGAATTTTCTTTATTGTTTTTGCCCTTGATAATGATCGTAGGGTCGGCAGCCTGGGCCATGGTCA
>JAFQVZ010000039.1 GCA_017407765.1 Clostridia bacterium
GCCCCTCGCATTCAAGCCCTCTTTTGAAAGAGGGTGGCAGCGATAGCTGACGGGTGTTTGGCAGGAAGTCTTACGGAAGCCTTCGTAATTACGGAAACTCTCCTTGCCAAACCTCAGTCACCCTCCGGGTGACAGCTCCTTTCAAAAGGAGCCTTAGATGCGGGGGTGCCCGACAGATTCCCCACACAGGGGGGAATCTATACACAGACAGAAACGCCCGCAAGGGCATTGGAAAAGGGGAAAAGTATGTATACACCGGCCGCCCTGCTGGACGGGGCCATAAAAAAACTCACCGACGAAAAGGGCGAGATCATCGTTTCCACCTTCTTCGACGGCACCGAGGCCTTGGCCATTGAAGGCAACCGCCTCATTATCAAGGTCGACACCGACCTGACCTGCAGCATCCTTCAGCAGCGCTTTGCGGCTGAGGTGGCTGACATTATCTCCGAGCTCGCCGGCGGCGACACAAGGCTGACGCCCGAGTTCATCTCCGATCCCGCAAGGATCGCCCGCTATGAAAAATCCAAATCCGAGCTTTCGGGCTACAGCTTCGACACATTCATCGTCGGCAGCTCGAACAAGCTGGCCCATGCCGCCTGCGTTGCCGTTGCCAACGGCCTCTGCTCGCAGGGAGGCCTCAGCGCCATCTATAACCCTCTGTTCATCTACGGCCCCTCCGGCCTGGGCAAAACACACCTGCTCAAGGCCATCATCAGCATGGTGGAAAACAACCGCTTTGACAAAAAGGTGGTTTATATCCGCGGCGAGGAGTTCACCTCTCAGCTGATCGAGGCCATCCAGAACGGCAGCCAGAGCGAGTTCCGCGAGAAATACCGCTATGCCGACCTGCTGCTGGTGGACGATATCCAGTTCATCGCCGGCAAGGACTCGACTCAGGAAGAGTTCTTCCACACCTTCAACGCCCTTTATGAATCCAACAAGCAGATCGTTCTGGCGTCCGACCGTCCCCCCAAGGAGATGGCGACCCTTGAGGAACGCCTGCGTACACGCTTCGAGTGGGGCCTGATCACCGATATCCAGCCGCCCGACCTCGAAACAAGAATGGCCATCGTAAATGCAAAGGCACGCACCTTCGGCCTCGAGCTTACATACGAGGTATCCGAGTTCATCGCGGCCTCGATCACCTCCAACGTCCGCCAGCTGGAAGGCGTTGTCAAGAAGATCGCCGCTCTGCAGGCCATCCTGCCCCAGAGCACCATCGACAGAAGCATTGCCGAGCGCGCCATCCGCGATATCCGTCAGGAAAACCCCGGCCTGAGCCCCACGCCCGACCTGATCATCACCGAGGTATCCTCCTTCACCGGCATCACAAAGGACAAGATCCTGGGCAGATCCAAATCCAAGGAGATCGCAAGGGCAAGGCAGATCCTGGTTTATCTGATAACCGAAATGACCGAGCTCTCGCTGCCCGACATCGGACGCTTTATCGGACGCGACCACACCACCGCCCTCTATGCCCGCGATAAGATCCGCGGCGAGATCCAGGTGGACCCCGAGCTGGCCGCAACCATAAAGGACCTGAAAAAGAACATCAGAAACCGATAAATTACCCCCAAAAATCGCCGCCGCGCGCGAAAAAATCTCCACAGTTATCCACAGAAAATGTGGAAAAGTGCCGAAATAAGCTGTGGATTCCACAGGGGAAAAAATTGTGGAAAACCGCGCGCTGTGGAAAAATCCAGGTTATACACACAAGGCTGTGGAAACGAAAAGCCGCAAGCAGAGCCTTCTGCACAGAGTTTTTCACATTTTCACAGATACTACAACAACTACTATAAAATATATTATATTCTATAAAACCCCACACCAAAACAGGAGGTAACCACCATGCATATTACTTGTGACAAGAACGAACTCAGTGATGCATTATCGATATGCATCCACGCTGTCGCGTCAAAAAGCCCCATCCCCGCATTGGAAGGCATCCTTTTTTCTGTTAATAACGATACAATAACTTTGTGCGGATATAACAATCAAATGAGCATCCGCAAGACAGTCCCCTGCCAAATGGAAGAATATGGAAGCTGCGTACTGAATGCAAGAATGTTCTTCGATATCATCAGAAAAGTGCAGGGCGACACCGTCGAGATCACAGTCGACAAAGACTTGAACGCAGTCATCCGCTGCGGCCGTTCGACCTTCAACATCAAGGCCGAGGATGCCGACGAATATCCCGAACTGCCCGAGGTCATGAAAAGAAGAGGCATCACACTTCAGAGCGGCCTGCTGCGCAGCATGATCGGCGACACCATCTTCGCGATTTCGCAGAATGAGAACAAGCCGGTCCACACCGGTTCGCTTTTCGAGATCGAAGGCCAGACCTTCAGCCTCATCTCGGTCGACGGCTACCGCCTGGCTGTCAGAAAAGAACAGATCGAAGCCTTCGGCGATGACAGCTTCAAGTTTGTAGTTCCCGGCTCGACCCTCAAGGAGCTGGCCCGCATCCTGCCCGATGGCGAGGAAAATGTTACCATTTATCCCGAAAACAAGCACGGTCTCTTCGAGTTCGCCGGCACAGTAGTCACAACACGTCTGCTGGAGGGCGAGTTCCTCAACTACCGCTCGGCTGTGCCCGAGGATATGCCCATCAGACTGACACTCAATAAGTCAGAGCTGGTCAATGCCGTCGAACGCGTATCACTTATCATTTCCGAACGACTCAAGAATCCCGTACGCTGCCTGTTTGAGGGCGAAACACTCAAGCTTTCCTGCATAACCTCGCTGGGCAAGTCTTTCGACTCTATCTCCATCCCCATGTGCAGCGACAAGATCGAGATCGGCTTCAATAACCGCTATCTGCTGGATGCCCTCAAGGCATGCCCCGATGAAGAGGTGGTAATGGAGCTCAAGAGCGGCCTTTCGCCCTGCCTCTTCAAGCCTCTGGAGGGCGACAGCTTCCTCTTCCTCGTTCTTCCCGTAAGACTTAAGGCGGAGGATCTGTAAGATGAAAACTGTAAAGATCGAAACCCCCTTCATCAAGCTCGACAGTCTGCTTAAGCTGGCCGATATGGTGTCCAGCGGCGGCGAAGCCAAAATGGTCATCCTCGACGGGGCCGTAGCGGTCAACGGCGAGGTGTGCCTGATGCGCGGCAAGAAGATCTATCCCGGCGACAGCGTTTCTTTTGCCGGTGTCACAGTCAGGGTAGAGCAGGCATGACGATCGACGGTCTTACGCTGGACGGATTCCGCAGCTATGACCGCAGCTCCTTCAGCTTTAAGGAAGGGGTCAACATAGTCTGGGGTGAGAATGCCCGCGGCAAGACCAATATGCTCGAGGGCATCATGCTCCTTTCGGGTTCGGCCTCGTGGCGAAGCCGAAAAAGGGGCGACCTTATCAATTTCTACCGCGACCGCGCATCCATCGAAGGCAGGATATCGGCGCGAAGCCGCACCTTTGATGTGAAAATATCCATGCCGCTGAACGGCAAAACCTCCTATTCGGTGAACGGAGTCAGCATAAAAAAGCAGCACGACCTGAGTGAATATCTCAAATGTGTGCTGTTCTGCCCCGACGACCTCTATCTGGTAAAGGGCGAGCCGGAAAAGCGCAGGCGTTTTATGGACACCGCTCTCTGCCAGCTCAGGCCCAGGTATGCCGCCTGCCTTTCGGAGTATAACCAGCTTTTGAAGCTCAAGCAGCTGATGCTCAAGGAAGGGGAGGACAAAAGGATGCTGCCGGTGGTCAACGAAAGGCTGATATATTACGGAGCCGAGCTGATCCACTATCGAAACGCATTCCTCACCGAGCTGACCCGTGAAGCCGAGATCATCCACCGCGGGATATCCCGAGGCGCCGAGAGGCTGGAGCTCAGGTACAAAACGGTGTCGACCATCGAGGACCCCTCGATGTCCACCGATATGCTGCGCGACCGCCTTTCAAAACACATGGACAGCCACATGGAGGCCGAGCTGAAGACCGGCTCGATGCTTTCGGGCGCCCATAAAGACGACATCGAGATCCTGATAAACGGCCAGTCGGCCCGTTCCTTTGCATCACAGGGGCAGACCCGCACGGCGGCCCTTGCCCTCAAGTTCGGCGAGCGCGAGCTCTTCAGGATCGACAGCGGCGAATGGCCCATCCTTCTGCTGGACGATGTGCTCAGCGAACTGGACGAAAGCCGCAGCACCTTTGTTGCCTCGTCGGCCGTGGGAGGGCAGACCATTATAACCTGCTGCACCCCTCCCACCATCTTTAATGAGGCCAATATCATTTCTATTTAGCATTTTTAAAACCCCATATTGCCCAAGGAGGGCGACGTTACATGAAATTTCACAAGAGCTATCACAACAAAGTTCTCTATGGCGTGTGCGGAGGCCTTGCCGAAACATTCGGCATAAATGCATGGATAATCAGAGGCATTCTGATCTTTCTGAACCTCTATACGCGCATGCCGATATTCTTTCTCTACTTCATTGCGGCCATGATGCTGCCTTACGGCAGCGGCGACGGCTATCAGAGCCGGGGCAGGCAGGAAAGAAAGCAGGAAGACACCGTTTCGGGCAAAAAATACCGCCCCGAAGCCCCTCCTTTTGATGTTTCCGATGCTCAGGATGTTGAGATAGACTCTTTCCATCCCCATGAATAAACACACGGGCGTGAATAATGGGTTATTCACACATGCATGATATTCACGGTGTTTCACGTGAATCCATGTGCCCTGATATATACATTTACAGTTAGAAAACAGGTGACTAAATGAGCGAATTACTTTTCGAGAATCAAAAGATCATCAATGTTGATATTGAAAAGGAGATGCGAACCTCCTTTATCGACTATGCCATGAGCGTTATCGTCGCCCGTGCTCTGCCCGATGTCCGCGACGGCCTCAAGCCGGTCCACCGCAGGATCCTCTATGCTATGTATGAGGATAACCTGACCAGCGACAAGCCCTACCGCAAGTCGGCGACAACGGTCGGTAACGTGCTGGGCCGATATCATCCTCACGGCGACGCATCGGTATATGATGCGATGGTCCGTATGGCGCAGGACTTCTCGCTGCGCTATCCGCTGATCGACGGCCACGGCAACTTCGGTTCGGTCGACGGCGACCCCCCTGCTGCTTACCGTTACACCGAGGCGAGAATGTCGAAGATCGCCGAAGAGCTTATGGAGGATATTGAGAAGGATACTGTCCAGTGGAACCCCAACTTTGATGACAAGCTCAAGGAGCCTGCCGTCATTCCCTCGGCCTTCCCCCAGCTTCTGGTAAACGGCTCCAGCGGTATCGCCGTTGGTATGGCTACAAACATCCCTCCTCATAACCTGAGCGAGGTCATCGACGGCGTATGCTGCCTTATCGACGACCCCGATGCCGGCCTTGACAAGCTGGGCCAGTTCATCAAGGGTCCCGACTTCCCCACAGGCGCCATTATCCTCGGCCGCGCCGGCATCAAGGCCGCATATTCCACCGGTAAGGGCAAGATCACCGTCCGCGCCCGCACCGAGATCGAGGAATACAAGGAGGGCAGGTTCCGTATCGTTATCAGCGAGCTGCCCTATCAGGTGAATAAGGCCCGCCTTGTCGAGCATATTGCCGACCTCCATAAGGAGAAGAGGATAGAGGGCATCACCGATATCCGCGACGAGTCGGACCGCCAGGGCATGCGCGTCGTTATCGAGATGCGTAAGGACATCAACCCCCAGGTCATGCTCAATCAGCTGTTCAAGCTGACACAGATGCAGGAGAACTTCTCGGTCAATATGCTGGCTCTGGTCGACAACCAGCCCAAGATCCTCTCGCTGCGCGACTGCCTTAAATATTATCTTGATTTCAGATTTGATGTTATCACCAACCGCACAAAGTACCTGCTCAAGAAGGCGGCCGACCGCGCCCATATCCTTGAGGGCCTTGCCATTGCCTGCGACAATATCGACGAGGTAATCAATGTCATCCGCACAAGCTATGACAACGCCAAGGAGCGCCTGATGGAGCGCTTCGGCATCAGCGAGATCCAGGCTCAGGCCATCCTTGAAATGCAGCTGAGAAGGCTTCAGGGACTTGAACGCGAGAAGATCGAGGCCGAACTCAATGACCTGCACGAGAAGATCGCCGATTATAACGACATCCTCGCCAAGCCCGAGCGCGTTTATGCCATCATCCGCGAGGCTCTGCAGGAGATCAAGCGCAAGTACGGCGACGAGCGCCGCACCGAGATCTCGCACGACGAGAACGAGATCGATATCGAAGACCTTATCGAAGAAAAGCAGAGCGTTTACACCCTTACAAATATGGGTTATATCAAGCGCCTGCCCACAAATACATACCGCGCCCAGCGCAGAGGCGGCCGCGGCGTAACCGGCCTGACCACAAGGGAAGAGGATGTTGTTTCGACAATGTTCACCGCCTCTACCCACGACCAGATCCTGTTCTTTACAAACCTCGGCAGGATGTATCGCCTCAAGGGCTATCAGATCCCCGAGAGCTCGCGCACAGGCAAGGGCATGAACATCATCAACCTGCTGCAGCTCGACAGCGGCGAGAAGGTAACCTCCATGCTGCCCATCAGAGGCTTTGAGGAGGACGGCTATATCTTCCTAACCACAAAGCAGGGCACAGTCAAGAGGACCCAGATGAGCCTGCTTGACACGGCGAGAAAGACCGGCATCCGAGCCATCGGCCTCGAAGAGGGCGACGAGCTGGTATCGGTAATGGTTACAGACGGCAGCGACAAGATCATTATTGCAACAAAGAACGGCTCGGGCATCCGCTTTGACGAGAGCGAGGTCCGTCCCATGGGCCGTGAGGCCTTCGGCGTACGCGGTATCAAGCTCAAGGAGGGCGACGAGGTCATCGGCGCCGAGAAGCAGAGCCGCGGACAGTATCTGCTGACCGTTACCGAAAAGGGATATGGCAAGCTGACCGAATGTGAAGAGTTCACCGAGCATCACCGCGGCAACGGCGGCATGACAGCCCATAATCTCACCGAAAAGACGGGCGAGCTGGTGGCCATCAGATGCGTCACCCCCCTGGATGACCTGCTCATTATGACCAGCGAGGGCGTAGTTATCCGCACCTCCTGCGAGGGCATAAGGATCTGCGGCCGTTCGTCTCAGGGCGTAATCCTTGTAAAGGTAGCCGAGGGCTCGAGCGTCATCGACGTAGCTCTCACCGAGAAGGAAGAGGAAGAAGCTCAGACTGAAGGAACAGATACAGAAGCAGCTGAAGAGGCTTCGGCAGAGGTCACGGAAGAGTAATATATGAAGACAGTCGAGTTATACAGCGACGGCGCCTGCTCGGGCAATCCCGGCCCGGGCGGCTGGGGCGCCATCCTGCGCTGGAACGGGCGTGAAAAGGAGCTTTCGGGCGGAGAGAAGGAGACCACCAACAACCGCATGGAGCTCATGGGGGCCATATCGGCCTTTGAGGCGCTGAACCAGAGCTGCATCGTTGAGTTTTACACCGATTCACAGTATATTACCAAGGCTCTGACCGAGGGGTGGCTGGAGAACTGGAAGAAGCGCGGCTGGAAGAAGGCCGACAAATCGCCGGTTTTGAATGTTGACCTGTGGCAGAGGCTGGATGCTTGCCTTTCGAAGCACGAGGTCCATGTCCACTGGGTCAAGGGCCATGCCGATAATCCGTTCAACAATAGATGCGACGAGCTTGCAGTAGCTGCAAGATTGGCATTGTGATTTGATTTAAAAACCCACCCTCGCGGGTGGGTTTTTAAAGTAATAGGTAATAGTGAAGAGGTAATAGGTGAAGGGGAAGGCTTTGCGGGCGAGCACTGCTCGCCCCTACGAGTAGTCTGACGGGAAAAGGGTTCTGGCTTCCCCCTCCGTGGGGAAGCTGTCGGCCTTGTGCCGACTGATGAGGGGTCGCGAA
>JAFQVZ010000357.1 GCA_017407765.1 Clostridia bacterium
ATCGTGATTACAGTTTTCGCTCATTTGCTTATTTCATCTCCGATTTCTTATTTGGAGTTTTCTCCTACCGATAATTATAGTCTGTTTGCCATCTTTGTCAAGTTAGGGGGGCTCATAGCCATCGGATTTTGTCCAAATATATCTTGCTATCGCGGCAAAAGGCTGTTACAATTATTTTATCTTTAAAACAACTTTATTCTGAACAGGAGAGAAAATTATGTGGTCCGAGTTTAAAAAGTTTGCATTCAAAGGCAATGTTATCGATATGGCAGTCGGTGTTATCATCGGCGGCGCTTTCGGTAAGATCGTCACATCGCTGGTAAACGACCTCATCATGCCCATCATCGGTATTCTGGTAGGCAAGGTCAACTTCACCGATCTTAAAATCGTTCTCAGCGAGGCCGAGATGAACGCCGCAGGCGAGATCGTCAAGGCTGAGACGGCTATCACCTACGGCAACTTCCTTCAGACAGTTGTCGACTTCCTGCTGGTCGCAATTTCTATCTTCGTCTTCGTCAGGATCATGAACAAGACAAAGAAGAAGGAAGAGCCCGCACCCGAACCTCCCAAGGGCCCCACAACAGAGGAGCTTCTCGCCGAGATCCGCGACCTGCTGGCCGAAAAGAAATAAAACAGCATTAAAAAGCACCTGGCTTAAGGACAGGTGCTTTTGTTTGTTAATCTTCTTCCATCATGCGGTAGCCCACACCGACCTCAGTGATAATATATCTGGGATCGGCCGGGTTATCCTCGATCTTTCGTCTGATATTGGCCATATTAACCCTGAGGATCTGGTTGTCGGCCTTGGCATAGGGACCCCATATCTCCTTGATGAGATATTCATAGGTCATAACTCTGCCGGAATACTTGCTGAGAAGAGCCACTATCTTATATTCATTCTGTGTAAGGTGGACCTCCTCACCCCTTACAAAGACCCTGCGCTTGTCAAAATCAATGGCAAGCTCGCCCGTTCTGAAGGTTCCCAAGCTTTCAAGCGACAAGTCCCTGCGGCTATGCCAGTGACGCAGAACATTTCTTATTCTTGCCTGAAGCTCGTTCGTGCCAAAGGGCTTGGTGATATAGTCATCGGCACCGGCATCCAGCGCCTCGACCTTGTCATCCTCCATGCCTCTTGCCGAAACAACGATAATGGGCATCAGCGACCATTCTCTGATGCTTCTGATTATCTTCATGCCATCCATATCGGGCAGTCCAAGATCCAGCAGGACTACATCGGGACGGTAGGATGTTGTCATAACAAGGCCCTGCTGTCCATCTTTGGCTGTTATGACCTTATATCCGGCGCCGCTCAGCGCCGTTGTCATAAAGTTTCTGATAGCCGCTTCATCTTCTATTATAAGAATACATATCTTACTGCTCATAATTCACCTCTATCAAAGGCAGTGTAAACATGAATATTGCCCCGCCCCCGGTGCGGTTGCCGGCAAATACTCTGCCTTCATGTGCTTTAATAATGGTGCGGCAAACCGAAAGTCCGATGCCCATTCCGCGGTGGCTGTCTCCCTCTTCTCCCGACATCTTGCTGCCATGGGTAAACAATGTTTTTTCAGTCTCTTTTGAAATACCTATGCCCCGATCAAGAACCTGAAACGCCGCTTCGTTGTTCATCATCTCTACCTTCAGGATTATTTCTTCATTATCGCCCG
>JAFQVZ010000358.1 GCA_017407765.1 Clostridia bacterium
AACCTCAGCCTCATCTGCCCTGCCTATAGAACATTCGTAATCAAGAGCAAGCTGCCACATGGGCCTGTCTGCGCCGTAATCAAGCGCCTCTTTTGCCGTCATAAACACCGCTTTGCCATCCTGCCGCATCTCAACTGGAAGAACTATGCCGGTGCTTCTGATGTATTTTATCCTGCCGTCGCCGCCGAAACTCTCTTTTATCTCCTCAGCCGAAGTAATGATGCCCGAAAGACAGAGCAGAGCATCATCGGATCCATTATATGCGATTTTAACCTTTTCGGCTCGGCTTACAAGCTGCTGTGCCGCTTCATCGGCATATTCCTTGCCGCAGCGCACAAATACCTGCTCGAAGCTGCCGTCGATAAATACCTCGAAGCCATCGAGTTCGACTATCTCGAACATCCCTCCGCCGGTAGAAAATGTAAGCACCGTCATTCCGATGCTTCCATCGTCATCAAGCACCTCTATCCGCGCTTCGTTGGGGTGGCGGGCACTGAGCTTTTCCTCCGAAAAGACGATCTCCACTCCCCTGCGCTTTGCAATGGCGATCGAGTTTTTTATCTCGGGATCGTCATTCATCATTCCGAGAAGACCTCCGGTAAAGCCGAAGTTGGAGCCCTGACCCACACAGGTACTGGGATAGGATCCCTGCGAATCGTATACGACGCGGGCCTTTTTTATATCTTTGCCCCAGAGCATCGCCGTCTGACGGCCTATGCGCGCGCAGCCTGCCGAGTGCGAGCTGGATGGCCCCGCCATGATGGGGCCCAGAACATCATTGAATATGCTGTGAGCTGTCATTAATCTGTTCCCTCCCGTGTGAGATCTCTGTGTTAAAGATAACATATCACCCCATTATCTGCAAGTTTGACAGATCATGCCTATGCCCTGTATAATCAAAACCGAGGTGGAATTATGGACATCTACAGACTTTTTAATGAACTTAAAATAGAATATGAAGAGCATATCCACGAGCCGGTCTATACCATTGAGCAGGCCAATGCCCTCAAGGACCAGCCGAAGGGTACGGGCTGCAAAAATATCCTCATAGCCGATAAAAAGGGAGAGAACTGTGCCCTTATGATCATCCATCAGGACAAAAGAGCCGACCTTAAGGCTGCCGCCGCCCTGCTGGGCCTCAAAAAGCCTCGTTTCGCCAAAGAAGACGAGCTTATGCAGCTGATGCACCTTATCCCGGGCAGTGTTTCGCCATTCGGCCTTATAAATGATGCCGAACATAAGGTATCCGTCCTGCTGGACAGCGATCTTCAAGGCCTCCGCCTGCTCTTTCATCCCAACGACAACTCAAAGACCGTTGCCGTTTCCTGTGACGACCTCATGCGTTTTCTGTCCCATTGTGGAAACCGCTGTATTTTCCTCTAATTTCTCTTTCATTCTCTGTAAAATATGATATAATAAGTTTATCAATAATAGTTCAGGAGGGTAACACCTATGTCTGCAAAAGTATTCTTCACACGCACCATCACCCCCGAAAAGGTCCTGGAGCTTTTCAAGATGGTAGATAAAGAGCTCCCCGGCAAGGTAGCCATCAAGCTCCATTCGGGTGAGAAGGGCAATCAGAACTTCCTCGGCCCCAAGTTCTGGAAGCCTGTTATTGAGCATGTAGGCGGCACAGTCGTCGAGTGCAACACAGCCTATGAGGGCGAACGCAACACAACAGAGAAGCACAAGAAGCTTATCGAATATCACGGCTGGAAGGCCGCTTTCCCCGTTGACATCATGGATGCCGAAGGTCCCGACCTCGAGCTCGACATCAAGGGCGGCAAGGTCATTCAGAAGAACTATGTCGGCAAGAACATCGAGAACTACGACTCGATGCTGGTCCTCTCCCACTTCAAGGGCCACCCCATGGGCGGTTACGGCGGAGCTCTTAAGCAGCTTTCCATCGGTGTAGCCTCCTCTTACGGCAAGGCATACATCCACGGCGCCGGCGAACCCGAGAAGATCTGGACAGCCGACCACGACCTGTTCCTTGAATCCATGGCCGATGCTGCCAAGAGCGTCGTCGACTACTTTGACGGCAAGGTAGTTTACATCAACGTCATGAAGAACATGAGCGTCGACTGCGACTGCTGCGCTAAGGCTGAGGATCCCTGCATTGCCGACATCGGCATCCTGGCATCCACCGACCCCATCGCTATCGACCAGGCCTGCATCGACCTCGTTTATGCCTGCTCTGACCCCGGCAAGCCCCACCTGCTCGAGCGTATCGAGAGCCGCAACGGCGTTCATACCATCGAGGCAGCAGCCGAGCTTGGCTATGGCAGCCGCGAGTATGAGCTGGTAGAAGTTCAGTAATTCTAAGCTCTATCCTATCCCCGGCTCTTGCCGGGGATATTTCATATCAGGAGGAAAAAAACATGCTTCAGGAAAAATATCTTTTCGAAGACAACCACGACCCGGAGCTCGTCGTCCCTGCCGAGGGCGTCGGTCTTGAGATCGAGAGCGAAGGCGAAAAGCTCTTCGGCAAGCTCATTATGCCGGCTGTAAAGAGCGCGGACGAGCGCACCCCTCTGCTGCTGATGCTTCACGGCCACCCGGGCAACGACCGCAACCTTGATATCTTCTTCGCCCTTCAGCGCACCGGAATCGCCACCGCCTATTTCTCTTACCGCGGCATCTGGGGCAGCTATGGTTACTATCGCTTCTCCCATCTTATCGAGGATGCCAAGAATGTCGTCGCCTATCTCAGGGCTCATGCCGACGAATATCGCATCGACCCCGACCGCATCTATGTCCTCGGCCACAGCATGGGCGGATTCACTACGATAAACAGCCTTGCACAGGGCCTTGATGTAAAGGGCGCCATTGCCATGGCCCCCTGCGATCTTTCCTATATGTACGAGCACGAGCCTTTGTCCTTCAAGGGCCTCACCGAGGTGCAGCCGGGCGGATGCTTCCGTGTTCCCGACGGCAGCTGGCTGCGCGAGGATGCCCTTGCAAATTATGAAAAGTGGCGCTTTGTCACCGCCGCCGAGAGCATCCCGAGCCATATCCCGCTGCATTTTATCGGCGCGGAGAATGACACGGTCACCCCTTATCGCGGGCACATCCTGCCGATATATGAGCATCTCAAGGCCAAGGGCCACCCCATCAGCCTGACCATGATAAACGACGGCCACTCGTTTGTTTCAAACCGTGTGTCGCTTATCAGAACTATCTTCGGGAAGATAGCCCTGATGGAAGAAGCATAACAGTCAAAAAGCTGCACTTACTATAATATGTAAGTGCAGTTTTTAATATTTCATGGATTATTTACATTTAACTATTTACAATTTTTGCATAATGTGATAATATTTTACCAAGGTAAGTTGTTAGCGTTTCAGTCGGCACTACTATGAATAACGAAAGGAGAGGATGCCGCTATGAAATGGGTAGAAATTGATGGTGATACATGGTATTATGCCGCTAAAGAGTATCGTTATGATGTATTATTGGCGGACAATGGAGTAGCAGAACAGTGTTATGATTATGAACACCCAGATTATAATAACTCGAATAGTTACTTTATAGACAAGGCTTTCAATAACTATAATAGCTAAAAATGAACACTTTCAAATATCGAATCAAATCCTATTGGGAGTTTTATTCCAAAAAGGTGAAGTTAGTTTTTATTGTTTTGGCTGTGCTCATCGGTTCACAGTTAATCGGCTTCTTCATTACCGGACCCATGAAAGTGGCTAAAAATGATATCTCTTTTTTGAAAACAGCTGACACTATAGAAATACGATATGATGCTAAGTTTGAAATTGAGAAAGACTATACTACAGGAGATCGCATAAAGCCTCTTTCCAAAGAATACACCTCATTTACTGTTCCAGCAAAAGATTTGTATGGTGAAAATAAAGTATATGCATTTATTTGCGGTGAAAATGAAGTGAAAAAAGTGCGATCAAAAGTTATAGCCGAACTAGACTTTTATGAAGATGGAAAACTTACAGGCACGATTGAGCTTATCACTCCTCGAGATACAAAAGCCTATGATGAGGCTTGTGATGGGGATGATAAAGATTTTTGGAGAGAAATAAATGACAAACGAGTGATTTTTCATAAAGGCTCTGTATTTTTCAGTTTTATTCAGGAAGAAGTGCTTGTTTCTACCGACAAGATACCTTCAATCGAAGAAAATCTTGAAACTATAATCCAAAATCACCTTGATGCCCAATAGCAACGACAAAATACCCCTGTGGAAACCCACAGGGGTATTATTACTGCTGTGCGTCTATCTTCTCCTTAAGCTCGGTGAGATAGAGCCACCGCTCTTCTTTTGCCATGAGCTGCTCTTCCAGCTCTTCCTGCTTCACCTGAAGCTCTTGAAGCTTCACAAAATCGCTGCTGCAGGCCATCTGCTCGGCCTTGCAGCTCTCGATCTTCTCCTCAAGCTCCATGATCTCACCCTCGATCATGTCAAACTCGCGGGCCTCTTTATAAGAAAACCTCAGCTTCTGCTCGCGCACAGGCTTCTGCTGTGCCTCTTTGGCCCTTTCGGACTTCTGGGGCGCAGCCTCTTCTCTCTTCTTCGATGCCCAGTCGCTCCAGTTGCCGGTGTAGCGGCGGACCTCGCCCTCTCCGGTGACTTCAAAGATGCTCTCGGCCATCTTGTCGAGGTAGAATCTGTCGTGAGATACGGTGATTATGGGGCCCGGGAAGCTGTCGAGATAGTCTTCGAGGATCGACAGCGTTGTGATGTCAAGGTCGTTGGTCGGCTCGTCCAGCAGGAGGACGTTGGGCGCCTCCATAAGGACGCTGAGCAGATAAAGCCTGCGCCTTTCGCCGCCCGACAGCCTGCCTATGGGCACCGACTGCATCTCGCCGGGGAACAGGAAGCGCTCCATCATCTGCTTTGCCGAGAAGGTGCCCTCGTCGGTGTGGGTCTCCTCCGCAATACTGTGGATAAAGTCGAACACCCTCATGTTAAGGTCGAGCTCGCGTCCCTCCTGCGAGAAATGGCCAATCTTTACCGTAACACCGATGTCGGCCTCGCCGCAGTCGGGAGCAA
>JAFQVZ010000359.1 GCA_017407765.1 Clostridia bacterium
ATAACACCATTGCGGAATCAAATATGTATTTAAAGCCTGTTCCCTTGAAAACAGTTACTTTAAGCAGCTTCCCGATAACGACAAAGGCAGAAAACCACAACACTGTTTTTGCCAAAGAGTACAGCAGCATAGGCCATAATTTGAAGTTCACGGCGGCATACTCATACAAAAAGAGTCTGAACACAAGCGTGTATATACCTGCTGTAAATGCCGCAGTAAAGGCATATATCAAAACACCTTTTCTATTCACAGCAAGCCCTCCTTTACAAATATCCCATGTATACTATTTTTTTACAAACCTATAACAGTTCAAACAAAAAATCAAGACCCATCCTATTTTGCAGGACAGCAGAAGCGGCCCATCATAGCTTACCTGTATAAGGCACTCATAGAATCCTGCCGGGATCGCCATCAGATACAAACACTCAAATATATGATCTATCTGTTTTTGCGCATATCCTGTGTAAAACATAATTGAGCCGACGGCAATATAGAGAATGATCCCGATCCCTGCATTAAAGCCCTCGAGCATTCTCACACCAAAAGGCAATAATACATACTCTGCGGAATACTCCAAAGCCTCTGTAAAAAAGCCGGCCAAACCGCTCGTTGCTTTCAACAGGCTGCATATTCCTATGAGCATTATCGGCAGGCACACAAGAACAACGCCCTGCCTGACCGATAATTCTTTACATTTGATGATGGGGGCAAGTTTATGCCAACAGTACAGAAAATATACTGCCGCAAAAGGCAGCAGGAAATCGGCAATGCCCATTACACCCATGCCAAAATCTACATCTCGGATAATTATTGTAAGCCCGCTCAGCGGGATCAATGTCATAAGCAGAACAATGTATCCGCCAAAAATCAAAACCATGCCTGAAGCCAGGTGTTTGATTACCTGCCTTGAAATATAGCTCATAATATGCCCACCTCCTTATCCGAAATAGCCTCTGTTATTCAGATATTACATTTATTATAACATTCTAACTTTCAAAAGCAAACCTCCGGCCCGTTGTGAGCCGGGGTGTTTTATAATTACAAACATTTTTTCACCGAGAAAACTGTCTTCCCTGCAAGAACAAGCATCACAACCATAAGCACAAGCTTCAGCCATATAATCCCCGGAAGGCTGTAAGAAAACAGCCCATATACTCCCATTACTAATGCAAAACCAAAGAACCAACCGAAGCTTTTCTTTATGTCTTTTACTTTGGCCGACAAAATAATGATACCTGTTATCACTATAAGAGAAATAATATAGCCATCAGCAAAGAACAGTTTAGGAATAAGGCTAAAGCCCATTAGCTCGCGCACCGCAGTTACCCATCCGTCATACATACGACAGAGGATAAATGATCCCGACCCGGGAAGGAAGAAACGGAGCAGAGTGAATACTGCCGGAAGCAGCAGCGCGATCATAAGCCTTTGATAAATATTCTGTGTTGGTTTAAGCCTTGCCAAGTCATAAACGACTCTAATGAAAGCTGCAGCCATTATCGGATACATGAGGGCAATAGCCTGTGTTTCGCTCAGGAAATTGCTGGGGAACATAAAGAGAGAGAATAAAGGTGCCGAGATGATGATCGCACCACCCATCAGCATAGGCAGAAAAGCAATTGCAATATAATACATCTTCACCATAACCTTTTTGTTCAACATCTTTTTCACCTCCCTTACTATTTTAACACTATATTTTCAGCGATACAAACAATATCATCTGTGCTTAATGTACCGCTTAAAGAAACCATATAATTCTTTATGAAATAATCTATCACTGTCCAATTATTTTTCTTTACCATCAAAGCTTTATTGCCATTTATTTCAATCAATCTTGATTCAGCATCTTCTGTATCAACAATCGAATTATTTCGGGATGTATGTGTTATTTTTATGACCACTACTGTCAATTCAACATTTTCATTTTTAAATCTAACAAAAGTGGAAAGGGTATTATTATCTCTTTTTTCTTCAACAACCCCCTTAGGAAGCCAATTGAAATAAGGACGCTTGACCTCGCTGTTATCAACATAATCGGTAGAAACAGAAAAATCCGTAGACTCGTCGTAAATACTAACTCCAATATCAAGCAGATCATTTTGGGCGAACTCAAAAACCGGCAGCTGGCCTGCCACACCCGTCATCACTAAGACTGCTGCAATCACCGCAGATGCGATCACCTTTGTTGCCGGGCGGTGTTTCCACCCGCCGGCACACCTTATCTTATTTTCAAAGCCTTCAGGAAAAATATGCTCCGCAGTTTCTGTCTCCCTGCGTTTCAGCCACAAATCGCGTGCCTCACCGATATATCCTTCAATAATATTGTCATCAATCATTTTATGCTTACCCCTTCCTTTTCAAGCTCTTTAGCAAGGCGTTCTTTCGCCCTTGTTATCGCGCGTGTGACCGTGCCTTCTTTTTTACCCAGTATTTTAGCTATCTCCTTCGTCGTGAGACCAACATCAAAGCGCCACATCAGAAGGCGGCTGTCACTCGGGCTCAGGTTGGCAATAGCTTTTGCAATATCGCTGCCTTCTGTAACCGGATCATAAAAAGGCACAGCAGTATTCTCGTCAAAAGCATCATCCCAAAAGACAAGCTTTCGCCGCTTTCTCTTTCGGTAAAGATCGAGCGCCTTGCTTTCAGCAAGAGTAAGTGCAAAGGCACGTACCTTGGGATGTGCAGCCTCTTCGGGCAGCCTGTCGATATATGGAATCATAGCAACAAATGCCTCGTGAACAACATCCTCGCTGTCACGCACATCACCAAGGATGCTGTTCGCCAAAGCAAACATCTGATTCTTATATTTTTCGTATATTTCCGCAAGACGATCTCTCTCGCAGGAAGTGTCTTGCATTGCGAGATAAATGAGCATTTAAGGCCTCCTTATTTTGCCCTTCATTAATAGTAACGTCTGACTCTATCATTTTCGGACAAGCAAAAAACTCCCCTGTGGGGAGTTTTTCTCATTTTATAAGCTCCAGCAGTTCGGATGCGCTCATTTCGTTGGGGATATCCCAACGGCAGAGGGCATAAAGGCTCTGCGGCTGCCACCGCACAAGAATATTCTCGCGGTCGGTGGTGGTCGACACCGTCAGCTTTATCCCAAGGCTGTGGAAAAGCTCCTCCGCCTCGGCCGTATACTGCCCCTTAGGATAGGCGAGTGCGCTGAAATCAAAATCATAAGCATTCTCATAGGCCGCATAGTCGCGCGAAAGGGCGGCTATGTAGTCGGATATGCTCTCCCCCGCAAGAGGGGTGGCCGTCTGGCGGGCTCTCGCCCCTTCATAAAGGGCCGACTGGTGCATATCAAAGGTGTGGCTCTCGATCTCGATGACCCCCGAGCGCTCCATCTCCTGCGCCTGAGCGTAGGTGAAATGAGGCGTGATGGGATGGGCGGTGTTCTTATAGGTATCCTTGCCTATCGACGAGCCGATGGTGAAGATGGTAGCCTTGAGCCCCAGCTCCTTAAGGATGGGATAGGCGATCTCATAGTTGCTGAGGTAGCCGTCGTCGAAGGTGATATAGATGGGCTTGTCGGGCAGGTCGCCGCCGTGCCAGACATAATCTATCATCTGACGGGTCGTAACGGCGGTGTAGCCGGCATTTTTAATGGCCTCCATGTGGGCACGGAAGGTGGCGGGCGTGACCTCGGCACGGTTTCCGGCATCCTCACTTATGTGATGATAAAGCAGAATGGGCACGCGGCAGGTGTAGCTGCCCTCGGAAGGAAGAATTATCTTATCCATGGCCCTGAGCTGCTTATCGGCTGTGCGCCTTGTCAGAAGATGGCCAAAGCCTTCGGGATAGCCCTCCTTCGCCCCCGACATGACAAAGGTCATCATATCGCAGAGGCTGTGGCGTGCAACATCTTTGGATGCGAAATAGCGCGCATCGCCCGAAAAACTGCTGAAGGAAAAATCCCATACATCAGCGATCGAAGCGAGAGATTTTTTATAGCTTTTCAGATCTTTTTCATCAAGAGTATCATAGCGCGAGCTGTGCAGAGGGGTTATGACAAGGGTAAACCCTACCTTGTTGTCGTCACACAGCTCTTTGAGCCTCTCGAGATCATCAAGGGCATCCTCGGCCTCGGTGAGCCCGACCGTCCCCCCGTCCGAAGCAAATCCGCTTCCGTGCTGCTGCATATAAACATCAAGCCCGCCTATCTTCTCTAAAGGGTCGGCACCTACCGGCACCAATGTGTCATAAGACGCGGCCTCGCTCAGATCAAGGCAGTATATGAGCCTCTTTATCCCGCCTTTTATAACGGCATATTCGGCGGCTTTGATCCCCTGAAGATGGGTCTCGTAGCCTCGGGCATCAAAGGTCATGCCAAATGCGGACTCAAGGGCATCTTCATCGAAACCGGATGCCGCAAGACAGCCTGTCACAAGGCCTTCGGGCCGAAAATCGGTATTTACATAAGGAGCAATGCTGAGGGCGATGGCCAGCGCAAGGGCGGCGGCCGGAGTTCGCAGCATTATGCCTTTCATTCTTCTCATATTTTTTCCTCCGGGAAAATGCTGTGTTACAAATCAATATACCACAAATATGTCCCGGTTTCCATAGGCATGACAAAAGCCGCCCTCATGGCAAAAGGGCGGCCTTTGAAGCTGTCAGTGAGGCAGACTCCGCATAGTTGGCATGTGTAAGCAAACCGTTGAAAAACCCATATCGAAAGGAGGTGAATATGAAAGCGAACAACTAAAGGAGATGCGGAGTGAAGGGAGGTTGTCTGCCTCGTCTGATCGTGGCTATATAATACCATGCTTTTCTTAGCCCCGCATTCTGCCCGTGTAGTTTTGAAGTCGGAAAAGTTTTTAAAATATCATACAAAAGTGGATGCGATTACCCTTTAATTTTTGTCGTTCTTGGTATATAATCAATATATATACCCTGCTATGCAGAAACAGGAGGTAATCATTTTGAAGATAGAAGGCAAGAAGGTAAACCTCACATCAAACCTTCCCACCCCGCTGGAATATCTCCCCTCCATCTCCAAGGAGCTGGGAGTTGAGTTCTATATCAAACGCGACGACCTGACCTCGCTGGCCATGGGCGGCAACAAGATGCGCAAGCTGGAATATCTGGCGTATGAGGCTCTCGAGCAGGGCGCCACTATGCTGGTGACAGCAGGCGGAGCCCAGACCAACCACGGCCGCCAGACAGCCGGCGTTGCAGCAAAGCTGGGCCTTAAATGCGCCATTGCCTGCCTCGACAATTATCCCGGCGAGATCTCGGCAAACATACTTCTCGACCGTCTTATGGGCGCAGATGTTGTTTTCCGCAAGCCCACCGGCGCTCCCGGCGAACAGCAGGCTTTTCTGAATGATGTCATCGCCCACTATGAAGCTCAGGGCGAAAAGGTCTATTTCATCCCCTTCGGCGGCTCCAACGACGTTGGTATGCTGGGATATTATGAATGTGCATGCGAGCTGGACCGGCAGGCAAAGGCTATGGGCATCGAAGATGCCACCGTCATCTCGGCTGTAGGCTCGATCGGCACATACATGGGCCTGTGGTGCGGCCTCAAAAACGAAGGCTCGCCCCTCAACCTCACCGGCATCGCCATCCTTCCCTTCGGCGAAGACCGCGAGAAGAGACTGATGGAATATTTTGCTTCGGCAAAAGAGAGCTTCGGCCTTGAGTGTGAAGCAGAACGCGGCGATTTCCATATCGAAACCGGATATGTCCGCGGCGGCTATAACCTGCCCAACGAGGATGTCCGCAAGGCTGTATACCTCATGGCGCGCAAAGAGGCCATCATCCTTGACCCCTGCTATACCGGCAAGGCATTCGCCGGACTGATCGATATGATCAATGAAGGCAAGATCAAAAAAGGAGAGAAGATCATCTTCCTGCATTCGGGCGGCCATCCCGGCATCAACACGCCTCACCACAGAGTCGAGTTTGAGCGCGAGCTGCAGGACGGCATCATCATGATGTGATCTACCCATATAACAGACAGGCCGCCTCCCCCGGGCGGATGACACAAGATAACGGAGGAACTATAATGAACAAGAAACTCAAGAACCTGCTTATGGTCACAGGCGCAGCCACACTGACCGCTGCCGCCGTTTACGGCCTCAATAAGCTTGACGCAAAAAAGGATAAGAAGCGCTATCCTCAGATGGGCCGCATGGTCGAAGTCAGAGGAAAGAGAATGCATGTATATACATGCGGCGAAGGCGAAAACACCATCGTTATGCTGACAGGTCACAGCACACCCACCCCCTCCATCGACTTCAGGCCTCTGGTAAGCCGCCTCGGTGCAAGTTATAAAGTAGTCGTTCCCGAACCCTTCGGCTATGGCTATTCCGAACACACTTCCGAGCCCAGAACAGTCGAAAACGTTGTCGACGAGATCCGCGAAGGCCTGCGCAAGGCCGGAATGTTCCCGCCCTATGTCCTCTGCGGCCATTCCCTCGGCGGCATCAATATGCTTTACTGGGCAGCACATTATCCCAGAGAGGTTGCCGGCGTCATCGGCATCGATTCCACTCTGCCCCAGCAGGCAAATATGCCTCTGCCCATGCCCAAGCCCATCATGAAGGCCATGACCTTCCTCTCCAACATCACCCCCATCAGGCTCATCATCAAGGCCGGTATGCTTGACAGTAAGCTCAATGCCTTTGCCGGCGGCGATATGGATCTGCTGCCTGTGCTCAGATCCCACATGGCAAACGGCCAGATGTCGTCCACATCCAACAACGAGCTCTTTGCCTTCTCGTCCAACTGTGCCGAAGTCGCGGGCCTCAACTACCCCGCTTCCTGCCCCGTTCTTATGTTCGTCGCATCGGAGAGCCAGGAGCTGGTCCAGAACAGCAGCACCTATTCCTTCGACTGGATGGCCGAACACGAAAAGCTGGCTATGCATGCTTTCCGCGGCAAGTGCATGATGATCGAAGGCGGCCACTTCCTGCACCACACCGCAGCCGAAGAGATGGCAAACGAGATCCGCGCCTTCTTCCCTGCTGAAGAAGAGCTGCTCTCGGCAGCCGCAATGGCATCGCATAAGAATCACTGATTTTCACGGCCCCACAGGCATATACTTGTGGGGCCTGTTTTAAAACCGATTAAGGAGAACTTATTATGGAAAAGATCCTTTCTGATTTTCTTGAAATGGTCCGGGCCGATGCTATTTCCCGTGACGAACGTAAGGTAGCCGACATCCTGCTCGCAAAGCTCCGCGAACTTGGCATCACCGAGGTTTATGAAGATGATGCAGGCGCTAAGGTCGGCGGCAACACCGGCAATATCTTTGCCCGCCTGCCCGGCACCCTCCCGGGCGCCATCATGATCTCGTCTCACATGGACCGCATGCCCCAGGGCTTCGGCATCGAGCCGGTGATCGAAAACGGCGTTGTGTCCACCAAGGGCGACACCATCCTTGCAGCCGACGATCTGGGCGGCATTTCCGCTATTCTTGACGGCGTACGCCGCCTTAAGGAATCGGGCAAGCCTCACTGCACCGTCGAGATGCTGTTCACAATCTGTGAAGAGGTAGGTCTTCTGGGCAGCCTCAATTTTGATTATAAGGATATCAAGTCGGAGATCGCCTATGCCCTCGACTCTCCCGGTCACATCGGCCGCATCATCCTCGCCGCTCCCCACTCGGCAAAGATCCAGTGTGAAGTCTTCGGCCAGGCTGCCCATGCAGGCTCGGAGCCCGAAAAGGGCAAGAGCGCGGCTGTAGGCGCAGCAAAGATCCTCGCCACCCTGCGCGAAGGCAGGCTCGACCACGAGTCCACCTCCAACTTCCCCATCGTCAATGCCGGCGGCACGGCAACAAACGCCGTCTGCGACTATGCCATCATCAAGGGTGAGGCCCGTTCGCTGGACAAGCAGAAGCTGCTCGACTATATCGCATATTTCGAAGATCACTGCAAGAAGACCGGCGAAGAGTTCGGCGTTCAGATCAAGACCGAGTGGAGCCTTGGCTCGCCCGGCTTTAAGGTTCCTGCCGACAGCCCCTCGGTAAAGCTTATGTGCGATGTATTTGCCGATATGGGCGTGGATGCCAACCCCGAAGCGGGAGGCGGCGGCATGGATGCCAACCGCTTTAATTATAACGGCCTCCAGAGCGTCGGCCTTGCTACCGGTTATTTCGCCAACCACACCACAAACGAGCACGTATTCCTCGACAGTTTCCTCAGAACAGGCGAAATGGTTGAAAAGACCGTTCTCCGCTATTCCGAAAATCTCGAAAGCTATAAAGTATGATATTTCATCGGCGGGCCTGCATCATGCAGGCCCGTTTTTTGTTATTATGCACATAAAGTTCTCGTAAAAAATATGCACGATGCTGAATATAATTACTTAAGATTTCGTGGTATACTTGTTTTAATTGGTATTTTCTATTAGAAGGAGAATAGCTTATGTGGATCTTTCTTGTTTTGGCCATTGCAGCCACCGGCGGCATCATCGGGCTTAAATTAAAACTTCCGGCAGGCGCCATGCTTGGCGCCATGATCTCGGTAGCTATATTCACCGTAGTAACCGACCTTCAGGTCATTCCTCCCTGGTTCAAGGTATGCGCTCAGATGGTGTCGGGCGGATATATCGGAACCACCATGACAAGAGAAAGCCTGGGCCAGCTCAAAAAGGTGGCTCCCGCAGCTGTTTTCCTGCTGACCGGAATGCTGGTGATCAACCTCATCGTTGCAGGAGTGCTTTATATGACCTCCCCCCTCGACCTGACCACCTGCCTTTTTGCCACCGCTCCCGGCGGCATGACCGATATGACCATCATCAGCGACGATATGGGCGCCAACTCGCCGGTCGTCAGTGTATTCCAGGTATGCCGAATGGCGCTTGCCATCTCCAGCTTCCCTATCATGATCCCCAAGCTGTGCGGTCTTGAGTATGGCGGACGCAGGAAGAAGGCTGCAAAAAAGAAAGCTCCCCTTACCCGCGAGCAGTATATTGCTCTTTTCAAGACCATCGCTGTTGCCGTAGTTTCGGGTCTGTTGGGATATAAGTCGGGCCTGCCCGGAGGCACGATGCTCTTCTCGGTAGTGGGCGTAAGTATATGCAAGCTGGTCTTCGGAATTGGCTTCATCCCCCTTAGGGTCAAGCAGGCGGCTCAGATCATCTCCGGCTCCTTCATCGGCGCCAAGATCACCATGGCTACTGTAACCCTTATCGCCTCCATGTGGTATAACGTGATCCTTATGCTGGTCATTTTCTTCCCCCTGTGCCTCGGCCTTGGCTGGCTGCTGCACAAGGTATGTAAGCTCGACCTTCTCACCGGCCTCTACTGCTCGGCTCCTGCAGGCGCATCCGAAATGGCTCTTATCGCCAGCGATGTCGGCGCCGACGGCCCCAATGTTGCCATCCTTCAGATATGGCGAATGCTGGGCGTTATCGCATTCTTCCCCTCGGTCTTCAAACTTATCATTTCGGCTATCGCCTAACCGTTTTTTTACATCTTCCACCCATATTTATCCCGTTGCCCTTTGCCAAAACAGTGGATTTGTGGTATATTAAAAGGGTAAAGTTTTTTTCGCAAAGAGGTCTTTTATGAATCTTATCTGTTGTCTTTTCACCCTTATTGTAACCGTCCTTATTCCCGCCGGCGGATTTATTTTCCTTCTCGACCATGAAGAAGGATATTCAAAGCAGTTCTTCGCCGGCGCGGCCACCTACGTCGCTCTTTATCTTTTCAGCGTTCTTCCCTTCCTGAGCCAGATCTCGAACTCCCTTGTATCTTCGGGCCTTATCGCGATGATCTTCGGCTCGGCCCTGCTTCTGGGCATAGTATCCGAGGCAGCACGCCTTATGATCTGCAGATATTATCTTGGTTATAGGAACATGAGATATAAAGACGCCCTTTCTGTCGGCTTTGGCCACTGGGCTGTTGAGGCGCTTATCACCGTTGGCTTCAATGTGTTCATTATTTTCCTCAACTTCTCACAGCAGGGCGCCATGGTCGATCCCTTCATGATGGTAATGACCGGCCTTGAAAGGCTGTTCGTTCTGCCCATTATGCTTCTTTTGTCCCTTCTCACAATTTACAGCGCCAGAACCGGCAAGTATATCACAGCCGGCCTCGCTGCCGTTTTTCACGCCATTTTTAACGGCACCGTTACCCTGCTCGGCGTTACGGGAATGAGCAATATAAATATCCTTATCGTAACCGGCCTGACTGCGGTTTTCTGCCTGTTCTGGGTGTTTAAGCTCAAAAAACTTCTTTATGAAGAAGGCACAAATTAAATCTGATATCAATTTTTTGATATAAAGTACGTTAACTTAAGAGGCAATATGCCCCACAAATAACAGGAGGTAACAACTATGTCCTACAAATCCGACATCGAGATCGCTCAGAGCACCGAAATGCTCCACATTGGTAAGATCGCCGACAAGGCCGGCATCCCCGAAGATGCCCTTGAACTCTATGGCAACTATAAGGCTAAGATCAATATCAATAAGCTCCCCAAGGATAAGGAAGACGGCAAGCTGATTCTCGTAACAGCTATCACTCCCACACCCGCCGGCGAAGGCAAGACCACAACATCGGTAGGTCTCCACGACGCTCTCTGTGAGATCGGCAAGAAGTCGATCGTCGCACTTCGCGAGCCCTCTCTCGGCCCCGTATTCGGTGTCAAGGGCGGCGCTGCCGGCGGCGGCTATGCTCAGGTAATCCCCATGGAGGACATCAACCTCCACTTCACAGGCGACTTCCACGCCATCGGCGCAGCAAACAACCTGCTGGCTGCAATGATCGACAACCATATCTATCAGGGCAACGCCCTCAACATCGATCCCTGCCGCATCACATGGAGACGTGCAGTCGACATGAATGACCGTCAGCTGAGAAACATCACAAACGGCCTTGGCGGACGTACAAACGGCGTTCCCCGTGAAGACGGCTTTGACATCACAGTTGCTTCCGAAGTAATGGCTGTTCTGTGCCTTGCTTCCGACATCACAGACCTCAAGGAGCGCCTTGGCCGCATCATCATCGGCTATACAAGAGATAACCAGCCCGTAACAGCAGGCCAGCTCAACGCAGCAGGCGCTATGGCTGCCCTCCTCAAGGATGCCCTGAAGCCCAACCTCGTTCAGACACTCGAGCACAACCCCGCTCTTATCCACGGCGGCCCCTTCGCCAACATCGCTCACGGCTGCAACAGCGTTATCGCTACAAAGACAGCCCTCAAGCTGGCTGATTATGTTGTAACAGAAGCAGGCTTCGGCGCTGACCTGGGTGCTGAGAAGTTCCTCGACATTAAGTGCCGCATGGCCGGCCTCAAGCCCTCGGCAGTCGTTATCGTTGCCACAGTCAAGGCTCTCAAGATGCACGGCGGCGTAGCCAAGACCGAGCTGGGTGCCGAAAACCTCGAAGCTCTTGAAAAGGGCCTGCCCAACCTGCTGCAGCATATCGAAAACGTCACACAGGTATTTGGCCTGCCCGCAGTTGTTGCCATCAACCGCTTCCCCACCGACACAGAAGCTGAGCTCAAGCTCATCGAGGACAAGTGCCGTGAGCTGGGCGTTAACGTTGCTCTCAGCGAAGTCTGGGGCAAGGGCGGCAAGGGCGGCGTCGCTCTGGCAGAAGAGGTCGTAAGACTCTGCGAGCAGCCCAACAACTTCCAGCATGTTTATACATCCGAAATGGGCCTTAAGGACAAGATCCGCGCTATCGCTCAGAAGATCTATCGTGCTGACGATGTCGATTTCTCGGCTGCTGCTTCCCGCGAGATCAAGCGTCTTGAGGACATGGGCTTCGGCACATGCCCCGTCTGCATGGCCAAGACACAGTACAGCTTCTCTGACGATCAGAAGAAGCTGGGCGCACCCAGAAACTTCAACATCACAGTCCGTTCCGTCAAGATCTCGGCAGGTGCAGGCTTCGTAGTTGCCCTGACCGGTGATATCATGACAATGCCCGGCCTGCCCAAGGTTCCCTCTGCCGAGAAGATCGACGTCGACGCCGAAGGCAATATCAGCGGCATTTTCTAATCCCCAAAAAATCTGCGATTTTCCGGGGACCCCTTTCAATCAAATAGATTTTCGGTAAATGAATTGCCGAAAATCGTTCGGCCGGACTTCCTGCCGGTCGCGCCCTGGCGCTCCACCAAAAAATCTGCGATTTTCCGGGGACCCCTTTCAATCAAATAGATTTTCGGTAAATGAATCACCGAAAATCGTTCGCCCGGACTTCCGACCGGTCGCGCCCTGGCGCTCCACCAAAAAATCTGCGATTTTTACTATTTTAATTCAAAATAATTTTTACAGGTAAACTATTATGAGCTTTACAAATGTTTCTGTAACCGATTTTACAGCTCAGCTCTCGACCAAAGCCCCCGTTCCCGGGGGCGGCGGAGCTTCGGCTCTGGTCGGCGCTCTCGGCTCGGCTCTCGGCTGCATGGTCGGCTCGCTGACCGTCGGCAAAAAGAAGTATGCCGCTGTTGAAGAGGATATCAAGGCCCTTATGGAAAAGAGCCTTGCTCTTCAGGACGAGCTGCTGGCTCTTATCGACAAGGATGCCGAGGCTTTCGAGCCTCTTTCCAAGGCTTATGGCCTGCCCACAACGACCGATGAAGAAAAGGCACACAAAGCCGAGGTCATGGCTGTTGTTCTCAAGGATGCATGCGAAGTTCCCATGGAGATCATGCGCTGCTGCTGCCGCGCCATCGACCTCATCGAGGAATATGCCGCCAAGGGTTCTGTCATCGCGATCAGCGATGCAGGTGTTGGCGCCACTCTCTGTGCATCGGCTCTCAAGGGCGCATCTCTCAATGTATTCATCAACACCAAGTCCATGGCTGACCGCGAGATGGCTGAGGCATTTAATACCGAGGCCAATGCCATGCTGGATAAGTATGTTCCCCTTGCCGACGAGATCTTTGCAGGAGTTCGCGGCAGGCTGGTAAAATAACCGGGAGGTAAAAACCTATGGCACAGCTTCTTAAGGGTCTGCCCGTTGCAAAGGCCATCGTTCAGACTCTCACCGAAAAGGCAGCTGCCCTTCACGAAAAGGGTGTTGTCCCCACACTTATGATCGTTCGCGTTGGCAACCGCGGCGACGATATCTCTTATGAAAAGGGCGCCATCAAGCGCTGCCGCAGCTGCGGTATCGACGTTAGGCGCATTATCTTCCCCGAAAGCGTTTCCGAGCAGTATCTGCTGGAAACCATCGAGGATATCAACAACGACCCCTCTATCCACGGCGTTCTGCTGTTCCGTCCTCTGCCCAAGCATCTGAATGAGGCTAAGGTATGTGCGGCTCTCGACCCCGCCAAGGATATGGACGGCATCACAGAAGGCTCGATGGCCGGCATCTTCTCGGGCAGCGGAATGGGTTATCCTCCCTGCACAGCTCAGGCCTGCATCGAGATCCTCGACCACTATGGATTTGAGATTGAAGGCAAGAAGGCCACCGTTCTGGGCCGCAGCAATGTAATCGGCAAGCCGGTTGCTATGCTTCTCCTCAAGCGTAATGCGACAGTCACCATCTGCCACACACGCACAAAGGAACTGCCCAAGACCTGCTCTGAAGCCGAGATCCTCATCGCCGCTGCCGGCAAGGCAGGCGTTGTGGGCGCAGGCCATGTTTCTGAAGGCCAGGTGGTCCTTGATGTCGGCATCAATGTCACCCCCGAGGGCAAGCTGACCGGCGACGTTGACTTTGGCGCAGTCGAGCCCGTTGTTTCGGCCATCACACCTGTTCCCGCAGGTGTCGGCTCGGTAACCACCGCTGTTCTGGCAAAGCACGTTGTCATGGCTGCCGAAAAGACAGTCAAATAAATAAAAAATAATCCGGCCTATGATCTGTAATAGGCCGGATCTTTTATTTGTTTTTATCCAGATGAAGAACTTCAGTTTTTATATATTCCCGTATTTTATTATCCTCACCGCGATATGCCTTGCCGATATTGCTCCAGTGCCTGCACACTACGATGCTGCCTGCGGCAGCCGAAATAAGAAACACCGGCAAACTTCGGCTCTTCAGATATGCCAGCACCGGAAAGCTGAGGCCGGCACCGATGGGCATTGCCCAGCTGTAGTTGATTATAAGTATGGCAGATGACAGCGTGACCAGAAGGAAGCCGAATATCTGCGGATCATAGGCCAGCACCATGCCTGCAAATGCGGCAAGACCCTTTCCTCCCTTAAACTTCATATAGACAGGGAAAACATGACCCAGAACTGCTCCAAGCCCGGCTGCAAGACCCGAAATGACGATCTTAGGGAACATCCTGCGGGCAATTCGAAAGGCAGCAAAGCCTTTCAGTATATCCATCACCATTACAAGAATTCCATACCGCTTGCCGAGAACAAGCCCCGTGTTCACTCCGCCCACATTACCCGTTCCCTCTTTCCTGAGATCGACCTTCTTTATCTTTGCGATCAGCGATGCCGGGCTTATACACCCAAGCAGATATCCGAGGATCATACTGTATGTAATTTCCACAAATAATTCCTCCACGATACTATTATCGACAATAATTATATCTTCACAGAAGCACCAAATCAATGAGGTCTGCAATAATTTAACAATTAATTAAAGCTTATAAGAAAAGCCTCCCCGAAGGGAGGCTTTTAAACTTAATTGATATTATTCCTCTGTAAGGAAGTCGAACGCTGCCTGAGCATAGAAAGCAACACCGACCTCAAACGCGTCTTCATTTACAACATAGTGGTCGCTGTGGCCGGGGTAATCGCCGTCAGCACCAAG
>JAFQVZ010000360.1 GCA_017407765.1 Clostridia bacterium
GCTGTTGATGCCTCCGAACTCATAGACTTCGGTATACCCAAGATCGGCAAGGGCCTGAGATGCTTTCTTGCTTCGGTTGCCGCTTCGGCAGTATACCAGCACCACCGAATCGGGCTCAGGGATAGCCTCGGCTGCCGAATCCTCGTCGATGCTGCCCACCGGCAGAAGGATCGCCCCGGGGATATGTCCGCCATCATATTCATGCTGCTCGCGAACATCGAGAATGATGACTTCACCCTCATCCATCATTTTCTTTGCATCTTCCTGAGATATCTGTTTATAAGATGCTTCGCTGTTTCCTCCACAGGCTGTCAGCAAAAACATCGCCGCAAGCACTATTGTCAAAAGCTTTTTCATATCATCGCTCCTGTATATAAAATGGGATAGATATATAATACCATCGGGCCGCGCTAATTGCAAACCCGGCACAGCTGCCTGCATTGACATATATATCTTGGATATGATACACTAAAATCACAAAGATAAATCATAATATTTAATATCAATTAACTAAAAGGAGTGTGTCATTATGTCAGAAGCAAAGAGAACCATCATCGTAAACGAGTTCACAAACGGCATCCTTGGCCCCGAGGTTGCAATGCTTGGCCCTGTCCAGAGCGGCGGCACCATTATTGCCAACACAGCTCCCGGCTGCTGGGGTCCCATGATCAGCCCCTGCATCAGAGGCGGCCATGAAGTAACAAAGCCTGTTCTTGTCGAAGGTGCTGAGATCGGCGATGCTATCGCGATCGAGATCCGCTCGGTTGAGGTAAACAGCCTTGTCACCGCATCCGGCAACGACGAATCCATCGACGGCCGTTTTGTAGGCGACCCCTTTGTTGCTGTCAAGTGTCCCGTCTGCGGCGAGCTCTATCCCGAAACACGCCTCGAAGGCATTGGGCAGAATGCCGTCAAGTGTGCCAAGTGCGGCGCCGATGTTGCTCCCTTCCGCGTAAGCAACGGCTATACAATGGCATTCGATTCGCAGCATGATATCGGCGTAACTCTCGATGCTCCTGCTGCCGAAAAGGCTGCTCTTGATGCCCATAACTATATGCAGATCCCCGACAACTCCAAGCAGAATCCCATTGCCGCATTCGCCATCAGCGATATGCCCGGCCTTATCTCGCGCATGCGTCCCTTTGTCGGCCAGCTGGGCACAACTCCCTCGCAGAACTTCCCCGACTCGCACAATGCAGGCGACTTCGGCCAGTTCCTCGTTGGCGCTCCCCACGAATACGGCAAAACCGCCGAAGATCTGGCAGCACGCACCGACGGACACCTCGATATCAACCGTGTGCGCGCAGGCGCCACCCTCATCTGCCCTGTAAAGATCCCCGGCGGCGGTGTTTATATCGGCGATGTTCATGCAATGCAGGGTGACGGCGAGATCGCAGGCCATACCTGCGACGTTGCGGCTACAGTAGTTCTCCGCGTCCATGTAATCAAGGGCCTTAAGCTGGATGGCCCCGTTCTCCTTCCCGTGACGGAAGACCTTCCCTATCTCGCCCGTCCCATCACTCCCTGCGAGCGCAAGGCTGCTCTTGCTCTGGCTGCAAAGTGGGGCATGGAGAAGCTTGAAGAGACCGCACCCATTTCCTTCATCGGTTCGGGCGCTACCCTCAACGATGCTATAGCCTGCGCTCTCCAGCGCGGCGCCGATGTCCTCGGCATCACTGTCGAAGAGGTAAAGAACCGCTGCACAGTCAACGGCGCCCTCGAGATCGGACGCGCACCCGGCACAGCCACAGCCACCTTCCTCGCTCCCGTCGAGCTGCTCAAAAAGGCAGGCCTCTGGGAAGCTGTTCAGGCTCAGTACGGTCTTTTCTAAATCCCTTTTCAATAAAAATCGGCTCCCCGTAATGGGGAGCCTTTTTTGTGCCTGATCAAAACTCGTATGTCTCGGGAGCTGCAGTAAAAGAACTGAAGGTAGCAACGGCATTCTTCAGATAAAGAACCTGCGTATTGCTGTCGTTCTCGTCATACATCCTTCTGAGATTTGTATACTCATCCAGCATCGACTTTTTGGCCTCTACACGGTCATCCTCCACCAGCTCGGCGGCAACACGCAGCCATACACCGTCTTTGAACGCGCAGATCTCGCACTTGGGATTGATGCCCAGCTGCTTCGAGACCGGCTTGCTTTTTCCTGTCTGGATATAGAGCTTGTCCTCAAAGATGTGTGCCGTGCCGAAGGGACGAACACGGGGCTGGTCGCCTTCTACTGTGGCCAGATAATATGTGCCGGCCGACTTGAGAAAATCGCATACTCTTTTCATAAAAGATACCTCCGTTTCATATCGTTAATCAAATTATACAATTAAATAGTAAATATGTAAAGTCTGTGTTTCTTATACGTCTATCGAAAGAAAAACGAGCTTCTTATACTCAAGCAGCTCTCCGAGAGCCTCCTTGCCATACTTTTCGCCAAAGTCGTGTTCGACTTCCAGCGTCATCTTCTCGCCTTGATCGCCGTATATATTTCTTACACAACGGGCAAAAACAGCCAGAACATGGCCGCAATGGAAGGCAAAAGGCCTCTTATTGGCTTCATTTACAGGAGGAAGGTCGGCTCTTCCCGCGCCGTGCAGAATAAAGTCGCAGTGTCCACAGGAATGCATCGTACATCCCACCTCAAAATTAAGATCGGGGTTGAAACCGCGCGACAGCGAACGGTCGAGATCCATGCAGTATTCCTCGGCACATTCCATGGCGTTCATTTCGGAGAACTGTGTATTCCAAGGGCACTTGGTGACAATATATCTGTAGTTGGGCGACGTTTCAAGCACCTTATTCTCAACAACCTCAGGCGACGTGTAATCCCACTCGCCATAGGACCTGTATGTACCGAGATCAAGGCTGAATCCATCCCTCAGCGCTCGCTGAGCCATTCTCGAGCCTCGCTCTTCGGCATATTTTCTTGTGCAGAAAAGAAAGACCTCTTTGCAAAGCCTGGGATCATGCGCCTTTATGCGGCGATAAAAGCCTTCTACGATAAAGGCATGCTGTTTTTCATTAAGCATCACTAATTCCTCCTGTCATTCACACAAAAGATCGCGAACTACTCTGTCGCTCCACGGTGCAATATGAAGGTCGCTCTCGCCGCACGGAGTTCCGCAGGCAAGACAGTTTTTTCCGTTCACCTTCACAAGGCACTTTCCGCAGGCCGTCTGACGACATGCCTCATGACTGAAATACGCCAGAGTAGGGTCAAGTTCGCTGTAGATATAATCAAGGACATCCATTACCGACATTCCTTCGTGCACGGGAACAGCATATTCCTGCTCACCTGCGCTGCGCACAACAGTTACGTTTATTTTCTTCATATATGCTCACCCCTTAGTCAGAATAGCTCAGGCGCCGGATGCAGCGCTCGATACTGTCGAAATAATCAAATCTTCCGGCCTCGGGCAGAACATTCCCCTGCTCGACAAAGCGCTTTGTGACGATTCCGTTCTTAAGTATCGTTTCATAGAGGCCGTTATCATTATCGGTATACATATGATCGCTTCGGATAAACACTCCGCGGCTCTCGCGGCGCTCCAGCGACGATTTCATAATGGCCTTACCGCACAGATTCATGCTGCGTGCCTCGAGCCAGTCAAGCCAGCCACGGTTGGCAGCACGGCTTTTTTCGGGCAGGTATATTCTTTCATTTTCAAGCTCGGAAAGTCCTATAATGCCGGCTCTGAGGCCATTCTCATCGCGTACGATGCCTGCGCTCTGTGTGATAACAGCCGAGGTCTTATTCCTGAGCCTTCTCGGCAGCTCGCCGTCCTCCCATTCGAAGGGTGCCAGCACTTCTCCTGCCGACTTTTCGAGCCATACGGGATCTATTGCCGGCATATCCGACTCAAGGGCATACTTAGCCGCGCTCTCGCCCGCCTTCGCGCCCATTACAAGCATCTGAGTCGTGGCCGCGCCTACGCGGTTTGCGCCAAACAGACCTCCCGCACACTCGCCTGCCGCATAAAGCCCCGGAACCGTCGATGCCATAGATGCATCTACAAGGATGCCGCCGTCAAAATAGTGGCCTGCCGCATGGACAGATATTCCGCCCTCCGCATCATGGCCTGCCATGATCTCGCGGTAGACTCCGCGCTTGAGCTGAGGCACGATCTCCTCGAGCCCGGCACGCTGCTCAGGGCTCAGATAGGCTATACTGAATCTTACGCCGCCATGCTCATCACCAAGGCCGGCTTCGGTCTCTTTATGCATTGCGTAGGACAGCAGGAGCTTGTTCCATTCGCTGCCGAGGGCCAGCTTTACCGCCGAAGGCGACAGATATTTATGCAGGAACTCCTCGCCCTTGCCGTTTACCAGCCTGCCATAACCCATACACTGGAGTATATAGGGAAGGATACTGCCTCTGAATCGGCTGGGTGCAATTATGACGTCGGGGCAGAAGGTGACCATTTCCATAAGTGTCATCTCGGCGCCCATACGCATGGCTGCCGCATGGCCTTCGCCGCAGAGGCCGCTGGTGCCGCTGTTGAAGGTATAACAGTTATGCATTCCGCCGGTGGCAAGAACAAC
>JAFQVZ010000361.1 GCA_017407765.1 Clostridia bacterium
CGCGGCGCTCCTCTATGTTACAGGCCACAAGGAACAGCTCACAGCAGCTGATCTTGAGATCGATTCGCCTTATAACCTGCGCAAGTCAAAAGGTCTGCCTCCTACAGCTATCTGCAACCCCGGTATCGGCGCTCTGCTGGCTGCGATATCGCCCGAAGCGCATAACTACTATTACTATGTAGTAGATGAGATCGAAGATAACGGAAGTCATATCTTCTCGTCTACTCTTGAAGAGCATAATGCCGCCATTGCGCGCAACAAGGCTGCTCAGTAACAAATGGAGGGCAAAAAATGATTAAGAAACCTGAGATCCTGGCTCCTGCCGGTGATTTTGAAAAACTCAGATATGCCGTTGCCTATGGTGCTGATGCCGTTTACATGGCAGGCAAGGCTTATGGCATGAGAACGGCTTCGGGCAATTTTGAATATGACGAGATGAAGCAGGCAGTCGACCATTGCCACAAGCATGGGGTCAAATGCTTTGTCACCGTTAATGTAATGCCTCGCAGCCATGAGATCGACGCGCTGCCCGAATACCTTGAAATGCTCGACAGCATAGGTGTTGATGCGCTCATCGTTGCCGACCTGGGCGTTATTCCTCTTGTAAAGAAGCATGCACCTAATGTTAAGCTTCATATAAGCACTCAGGCCAGTGTTGTTAACTATAGCTCGGCTAACATGTTCCATCAGCTGGGCGCCGACCGTATCGTTCTTGCGCGCGAGCTGCCCCTTCACGAGATCGTCGAGATCAGGCAGCGCACCCCCAAGGAATTGGAGCTGGAGGCCTTTGTTCATGGCTCCATGTGCATTTCCTATTCGGGAAGATGCCTGCTTTCCAACTTTATGATGGGGTCTAACCGCGATGCTAACCACGGAAGCTGCGCTCAGCCCTGCCGCTGGAGCTATGCTCTTATGGAGGAGCAGCGTCACGGCGAGTATTATCCCGTTTATGAAGACGAGAGAGGAACATATATCTTTAACTCTCGTGACATGTGTATGATCGATCATATTCCCGAGCTGGTAAATGCCGGCGTCGACAGCTTCAAGATCGAGGGTCGTGCAAAGACCTCTTATTATGCAGCGGTTATTACAAATGCATACCGACGTGCTGTTGATCTTTATGCTCAGCAGGGAGAAGGCTTTAAGGTCCCCGAAAACATCAAGGAAGAAGTCTATAAGGTAAGCCACCGCGAGTACTATACCGGCTTCTACTTCGGCGAACAGCCCAGCGAATATCATGAGGACTCGAAGTATATCCGCGACTGGGATGTATGCGCAATGGTTCAGAGCTGTGATGACAATGGACTTGCACATGCCGAACAGAAGAATAAGTTCTCCCTTGGTGAAGAGGTCCAGCTTTTCTCTCCCGGCAAAGATCCTATTGATTTTGTTGTCACAGAACTGTATGATAAGGACATGAATCCTATCGAGTCGACGCCTCATCCCCGTATGGAGCTTTATATTAAGCTGCCCTGCAAGGCGGATGATATGTCGATAATCAGAAAAAATAATAAACAATAACTCTCAAAATAAAGAGGTAAACCAAAGATGAAAAATTACGGTCTTAATGAACTTCGCGAGATGTTCCTCCGCTTCTTTGAAAGCAAGGGTCATCTTCGCCTTCCCAGCTTTTCGCTTATTCCCCAGAACGATGCATCCCTTCTGCTGATCAACGCAGGTATGGCGCCTCTCAAGCCCTGGTTCACAGGCGAGCAGGAGCCCCCTTCAAAGCGCGTCTGCACATGCCAGAAGTGCATTCGTACAGGTGATATCGATAATATCGGTAAGACAGCACGTCACGGCACATATTTTGAAATGCTGGGCAACTTCTCCTTCGGTGATTACTTCAAGCGCGAGTCGCTTGCATGGTCGTGGGAGTTCCTGACCTCTCCTGAGTGGGTAGGCCTTGATCCCGACCGTCTCTATCCTTCGGTTTATGAAGAGGATGATGAGGCTTTTGAGATCTGGAACAAGGAGATCGGCATCCCTGCCGAGCGTATCTTCCGTTTTGGCAAGAAGGACAATTTCTGGGAACATGGCGCCGGTCCCTGCGGCCCCTGCTCGGAGATATATTACGATCGCGGCGAGAAGTATGGCTGCGGCAAGCCCGACTGCACAGTTGGCTGTGAATGCGATCGCTATATTGAAGTATGGAATAACGTATTTTCTCAGTTCAACAATGACGGTGAGGGCAA
>JAFQVZ010000362.1 GCA_017407765.1 Clostridia bacterium
AAAAAAGGCGTGAAACACAAAAAATAACTTTTTCCTTCCTTTACACTTTTGCTCAATGAGTGTATAATTGGATTTACATAAATCCCACATCCGAAGCAAAATAAAATGGAGGAGAAACATGGCGAAAATCGTATCGCTGGCCAATCAGAAGGGCGGCGTAGGCAAAACAACAACTGCAGTCAACCTGGCGGCTTTTGTCGCGGCGAAGGGTAATCGTGTCCTTCTCGTCGACCTCGACCCTCAGGGAAACTCCTCATCCGGTCTGGGATATCCCGGCGACAGGAAGAATAATATCTATCCCGCTCTGCTGGGACAATGTACGGCGGAAGAGGCCCTCTTTAAAACCAAGTGGTGCCATGTGCTGCCTTCCGATATAAACCTGGCGGGAGCCGAGCTTGAACTGGCGGTAGGCGAGCTGAGGGAAAAGGCCCTCAAGAATGTGCTCAGCCAGATATGGGACAATTATGATTATATCTTCATTGATTGCCCTCCGTCGCTGGGATTGCTCACTATAAATGCGCTCAATGTATCAGACAGTGTTCTGGTGCCCATGCAGTGTGAATATTATGCGCTGGAGGGCCTGAGTCAGCTTGTGTCTACCATCAGGACGGTAAAAAAGCTGTATAACCCCAAGATAGATATCGAGGGAATCCTTCTCACCATGTATGACGGCAGAACCAATCTGACGCTGCAGGTGGCCGAGGAGGTTAAAAAGTTCTTTGGCAAGAAGGTTTATAAAACCGTGGTACCGAGGAATGTAAGGCTCTCGGAGGCACCCAGCCACGGCCAGCCCATCATAGCCTATGACAGGCTTTCGAGGGGTGCCGAGGCATATAACGAGGTGGCCAACGAATTTCTTAAAAATCAGAGAGGAGGGGCAAGATGACATCAGGTAAAGGCCTCGGAAAAGGGCTTTCGGCTCTTTTCGGAGAGGATATGACAGAGGATATCGCACAGGTGAGAGGAATCAAGCTGCGCGACATCGAGCCCAACCCCGATCAGCCCAGACGCGAGTTTGACCCCGAGGCGCTCAGCGAGCTGGAGGAGAGCATCCGTCAGAACGGCGTTATCACGCCCATTACAGTGCGCCGCACCGGCGATAATTACGTTATAATCGCAGGCGAGCGCCGCTGGAGAGCGGCAAGGGCGGCAGGACTCGACGAGATCCCGGCGTATGTTCTGGATGTAAGCGAAAAAGAGGCATATCAGTTTGCGCTGGTAGAAAACCTGCAGAGGCAGGACCTTAACCCCATCGAAGAAGCTATGGGCTACCGTAAGCTGATCGACGATTTCGGCTACAGCCAGGACAAGGCGGGCGAAAAGGTGGGCAGGTCGCGTTCCTATATCACCAATTCGCTCAGGCTGCTGAGCCTTCCACAGACGGTGATCGACATGATCTCAGCCGGCGTGCTTTCGGCGGGACACGGCAGGGCGTTGGTCGTCCTTTCCGAGCAGCAGGCGCTGGAAGCCGCAAAGACCATTATTGAAAAAGAGCTTTCGGTCCGTGAGACCGAGAAGCTTGTCAAGCGTATGACCGAGAATGACGGCAGGGAAGGGGAGGACGACCCCAGGGAAGACCTCACCGCCATGTATCTCCGCGAGCTGGAACGTCAGATGGCATCCAGCACCGGACATAAGGTTACCATTGTTCACGGCAAACGCAAGGGAAAACTGACCATTGAATATTACGGCAATGAAGATCTCGAAAAGGTCTGTGCCGCACTTAATAAGATAGAAAAAGAATAAAAAAGGAAAAAGAGGTATTTATCATGCTGGATATCAGATACATCAAGGAAAATCCTCAGGAAGTTATCGAAAGACTTGCAGCTAAGGGCAAGGAAGCTGAATATGAGATAAACGAGATCCTGCGCCTTGACGGCGAGCGCCGTGCGCTTATCCTTGAGACAGACAGCGCAAAGGCTGAACAGAACAAGGTCAGCAAGCAGATCCCCATGCTCAAGAAGCAGGGCGAGGATGTTGCTCCCATTATGGCCAAGATGAAGGAACTGGCCGAGAAGATCAAGGAAAACGACGGCAAGATCCGTCAGGTCGAGGTCGATCTGCGCGAAGTTATGCTGTCGCTGCCCAACCTGCCCGACCGCGACCTTAAGCCCGGCGGCAAGGAAAACAATGAAGAGCTCAGACAGTATGGCACACCCCATGTCTTCGATTTCGAGCCCAAGAACCATGTTGATCTCTGCACAAGCCTCGGCCTCATAGATTATGAGCGCGGCACCAAGCTCTCGGGCAGCGGTTTCTGGGTATACAGAGCAATGGGCGCACGCCTCGAGTGGGCTCTGCTCAACTATTTTATCGACACACATCTGGCCGATGGCTACGAGATGGTAATGGTGCCCCACATGCTGGGCATGGATGCCGGCTATGCATCGGGCCAGTTCCCCAAGTTCAAGGAAGATGTTTACTGGATGGAGCACGACGAGGATGAAAGACCTCTGTTTATGCTGCCCACAGCCGAAACAGCGCTGGTAGGCCTGCACATGAACGAGATCCTCTCCGAGAAGGAGCTGCCCAGAAAGTATTTTGCATACACACCCTGCTTCCGTAAGGAGGCCGGCAGCCATCGTGCCGACGAGCGCGGCATGGTAAGAGGCCATCAGTTCAACAAGGTCGAGATGTTCCAGTACACACTGCCCGAGAAGTCGGATGAGGCATTTGACGAGCTGGTAGGCAAGGCAGAGGCACTGGTAAAGGGCCTTGGTTTCCACTTCCGCACAGTCAAGCTGGCTGCGGAGGACTGCTCGGCATCCATGGCAAGAACCTACGATATCGAGATCCACATTCCTTCGATGAACGGATATAAGGAGGTATCTTCGGTCTCCAATGCCCGCGACTATCAGGCAAGAAGATCGGCCATCCGCTTTAAGAGAGAGGCGACCGGCAAGACAGAGTTCGTTCACACACTCAACGGCTCGGGCCTTGCAACAAGCCGTATTCTGCCCGCTATCGTCGAGCAGAACCAGCTTAAGGACGGCAGCGTAGTTGTTCCCGAAGTCCTGCGTAAGTATCTTGGCGGCATCGAAGTCCTCACAAAGGATATGAAGAACTGGAAGTAAGATACTTATATATAATAAAAAATCCACCCCTCGGGGTGGATTTTTTGTTAGGTAATAGGTAATAGAGAATAGGTAATAGGTGACATGCCTTCACCTTGCTGGAGAAGGGGGACCGCCGCACGGCGGTGGATGAGGTGAACTGCGTCCAGTTGGCTGCGGAGCGCTTCGCGACCCCTCATCAGTCACCTTCGGTGACAGCTTCCCCACACAGGGGGAAGCCAGAGCCCTCTTTTGACAGAGGGTGGCATGCCGCAGGCATGACGGGTGTTTGGACATGCCTCCCCTGTGTAAGGGGAGGTGGGTA
>JAFQVZ010000363.1 GCA_017407765.1 Clostridia bacterium
CGGATATTTCCAATAATATCTCTGTTCCAATCCTCAGTCGGCACAAGGCCGACAGCTCCTTTCCCAAAGGAGCCTTGGATACGCCCTCTCAGTCACCCTTTGGGTGCCAGCTCTCCCAGAGGGAGAGCCAAGATACCTATTACCTATTCCCTCTTACCTATTACCTAAAAAAGGCTCCCCTAAGGGAGCCTTTTAAATATTTGCTTATTTCTTTTCCTCGGGCAGGTCAAGGGCAATAGCCAGCTCGCGGAGCTGCTTGTCCTCAACAGGCGAGGGGCAATCCATCATCAGGTCGGATGCGTTCTGGACCTTGGGGAAAGCGATAACATCGCGGATGCTCTCGGTGCCTGCCATCCACATTACCAGACGGTCGAGGCCGTATGCAAGGCCGCCGTGGGGAGGTGCGCCATACTTGAAGGCGTTGAGCATGTGGCCGAAACGCTCCTGTGTGTCTTCCTCGGTGAAGCCCAGAGCTGTGAACATCTTCTGCTGAATGTCGCTGCGGTGGATACGGATGGAACCGCCGCCCAGCTCGGTGCCGTTCATGACGATGTCATAGGCCTTTGCGCGCATATCCTGGGGACGTGTCTCGAAGAGGTCGATATCCTCGTCCATAGGTGCGGTGAAGGGATGGTGCTTGGCATAGAGTCTGCCGTTGCCCTCGTCGTCCTCGCCATACTCGAACAGGGGGAACTCGACGATCCACAGAGGCTTGAATACGCCCTCGGGGATGATGTCGAGCTTCTTGGCAACGTGGCATCTCAGCGAGCCCAGAGCATTCTGAGCCAGCTCGATGTCGGCATCGGCTACGCAGAGGATCAGGTCGCCTGCCTCGGCACCGACTGCTGCCTTGATCTCTTCGATCTTCTCGGGTGTCAGGAACTTGGCAAAGCTGGAGGACATCTCGCCCTTGCTTGTCAGCTTGATCCATGCAAGGCCCTTGGCCTTATATGTCTTTACGAACTCGCCCAGCGCGTCGATCTCCTTGCGGGAGAACTTGTCGCCTGCGCCCTTGGCGCAGATGGCTGTGACGATGCCGCCTGCATTTGCAGCGCCCTCAAATACCGAGAAGCCGCACTCGCGTACGATCTTTGTGAGGTCATGCAGCTCCATCTCGAAGCGCAGGTCGGGCTTGTCGGAGCCGTAGCGGCTCATAGCTTCCTTATAGGACATTCTCTGCAGAGGCAGCTCAAGGTCGATGCCCTTGATCTCCTTGAAGAGGCGCTGGAGGAAGCCCTCGTTGACGGCGATAACATCGTCGATATCGACGAAGGACATCTCGAGGTCGATCTGAGTGAACTCAGGCTGACGGTCGTAACGCAGGTCCTCGTCGCGGAAGCAGCGGGCGATCTGGATATAGCGGTCGAAGCCCGACAGCATCAGCAGCTGCTTGTACTGCTGGGGAGACTGGGGAAGGGCATAGAACTCGCCGGGATGAACACGGGAGGGAACCAGATAGTCGCGTGCGCCCTCGGGTGTCGACTTTGTGAGGATGGGAGTCTCGATCTCGAGGAAGCCCTGCTCGTCAAAGTAGTTTCTTGTGACCTGTGTCATGCGGTGGCGCAGAGCGATGTTGCTCTGCAGCGAGGGACGGCGCAGGTCGAGGTAACGGTACTTGAGGCGGAGTGCGTCGTTGACATTGACATCATCGAGGATCTCGAAGGGTGTTGTCTCGGATGCCGAGAAGATCTTGACCTCTTCGGCAAGGATCTCGACCTTACCGGTGGGGATCTTGTCGTTGATGGAGGAACGCATACGGACTGTGCCGGTGATGGCAGCGGTGTATTCGCTTCTCAGGCTGCGTGCCTTGTCGAACAGCTCGCCGTTCTCGGTCTGGTCGAATACGCACTGGGCGATGCCCATACGGTCTCTCATATCTACAAAGATGAGGCCGCCGATATCTCTTGCACGTGCGACCCATCCGCAGACGGTGACGCGCTTGCCGATATCTTCTTCACGGATGGAGCCGCAATAGACTCTGCCGTTCTTGAAAGGATTATTCATATCTTCACATTCCTTACTAAATGGATTTTTCTTGTTTATTACAGAGCTTGTGACAGTCAAACAGCCTGCAGGGGGGCTCAATCCTCCTGCAGGCTAAGATCAATGTCTGTTTTTATACGAAAATACGTCTTCATCAGACATAAAGCTCCGATCACTGTTCTCTTACGATCTCTCTCCAGGCAAGGTCGCCGCGGATAAGACCCTGTATAAGGACCTCGGCCGTAGCTATATTGGTGGCAATGGGGATGCTGTTGTCATCACACCTGCGGATAAGGTCGTTAAGATTGGTTTCACTATCATATTTTAACATAGGATCTCTGAAAAGCAAGACCAAATCGATCTGGTTATAGGTGACGCGGGCCGCGATCTGCTCCTGTCCGCCGTTGCGGCCGGGCATGAGGCAATCGACCTTAAGGCCTGTTGCGTCGGCTACCATCTTGCCGGTTGTGGCAGTGGCACAAATGTTGTGTTTGGCAAGAACGCCGCAATAGGCGATGCAGAACTGGATCATCAGTTCCTTCTTGCTGTCCTGAGCTATCAAAGCGATATTCATGTGAATTCCCCCATTCCTTCGTTTTAAATACCCTATATATTTTCTTTCCTATTTCCTGCTAAGCTTAACTCCCTCAAGCAGCCTTACCCTTTCGCCGCGCAGCCTGCGGGCGATGTTGGCATAGGCCACCCTGGCATATCCGCGCGAAAACAGCACCAGCACCCTGCCCAGATTGCCGCAGGCGATGACGTCTTTGTCTTCGGGGATAACGCCCAGCAGCGCCAGCCCTGCGGCATCCATGGCGGCATCAATGCCCACCGAATCTCCGGTGTTGATCATGCCGGCGCGGACGCGGTTGACGGCGATGCGGACATTCTCAAGCCCCTCCTTGACGAGGGAATTGCCGATGCGCTGAGCGCCCCTGAGCGAGGTATGGTCGGGAGTCGAGACCACCACGGCCCTGTCGGATGCCAGGGCAAAATCCATGACATCGCTGCCGAAGCCGGCAGGGCAGTCGACCAGCACATAGGTGAAATGCTCTCTCGCAAGCGCTAGCAGCTCGGGGATCTTTGTCCTGTCGCAGCTCTCGTAGGCTTCAAGGGTGACCGGCGCTGTGAGCACACGGAGGTTTTTGACCACCTGATGCTTTACCGCCGCTTCCTTGAGCGAGCATCGGCCCGAAATGACATCGGCATAGGAGAACAAAACCCTGTCGCTCATGCCGAGAACGATATCGAGGCTCCTGAGGCCGCTGTCGGCATCGATCAGCAGGACCTTCTCACCGAGGGCGCAGAGAGCAACCGCAACCCCGGCACAGAAGGATGTCTTGCCGGTTCCGCCTTTGCCCGATACAACTGAAATGACCTGTCCCACGATTTTCCTCCTGATAAACTGCCAATAGGCCCTATTTGAGCATATTATACATTAATTTTATTTAACACACAAGGCTTTTCTGTCACGAATGACAAAAACTACAGTAAAAACTTTAATTAGTTGCCGCACCGTTGTTTTCGGGGATCTCCTGCGTGTTCAGTCCGAAATACTGATTGTATATCTCTACTACAACGGGGGCAACGCTGCCGCCCGAGCCTGCAAACTCGCCAACGACGCATACCGCGATCTCGGGCTCGTCATAGGGAGCGAAGGAGACGAAGACACCGTGAGCCGAACGGCCGCTGCGTGTCTGAGCCGAGCCGGTCTTGCCGCCGACCTCGATGGGGAAGCCGACAAACACCGACGAAGCCGTGCCGTCTTCGGTTACTACGCCGCGCATGCCGGCCTTGACGGCATTGATTGTGGAAGGATCGAGCTCGATGGTGTCGAGGACGGTGGGCTCGGCCTCATCGACCGTGCTGCTGAGGCTGTAGTCCATTACCTTCTTGAGCAGATGAGGCTGGTATCTTGTGCCGCCGTTTACGATGGTGGCGACATAGTTGGCCAGCTGGATGGGGGTGAACTGATGGGCCGACTGTCCGATGGCCACCTGAAGGGTGAGGCCGCCCTGCCAGTCGGCAATAGTATCGGGCGAAGCGACCTGTCCGGCATATTCGCCCACCTCAACGCCGGTCTTCTGTCCAAGGCCCAGCTTTTCGGCCCAGCCCACAAGGGTGTCGATGCCCATTACCCTGCCGACCTCATAATAGAAGTAGTTGCACGAATATTTAAGAGCCTCCGACACGTTTATAAGTCCGTGGGTGATGCCTCGGTCCTTGAAGATCCAGCATCTGGGCTGATAGTCGTCATAATAGGTATATCGGCCAAGGTCGCGGATCTTTGTGTTGGGGTTGATGATATCCTCCTCAAGGGCCGCAACCGAAGTGACCATCTTGAAGGTGGAGCCGGGGGGATAGAGGCCCATTGTGGCACGGTTGAGCAGAGGTGTGAGGGGATCCTGCAGCAGGGCATTATAATCGGCATTATAATTTTCAAGGCTGTAGGTGGGATAGCTGGCCATGGCCAGTATCTCGCCCGAGTTTACGTCGATGACCACCGCCGCGCCGCCTTCGGCATCGGCGCCCGCCCCACTCACGCTGTAGCGTCCCTTTGCCCTTATATTCTCGATGGTCTCGGCCAGCGCACGCTCGGTGACCTCCTGAAGCTCCATGTCGATGGTCAGGAAGACATTGTCGCCCGGCTGAGGCTCGGTGGAAACATAGCGGTCGACCACCTCGCCGGTGACATCGGAGACCACCGTTTCCTTGCCGTCGATGCCGTGAAGCCAGCTCTCGAAGGCCTTTTCAAGGCCGGCCTTGCCGAGGGTATCGTTGAGGCCATAGCCCTGATCCTTAAGCTCGGCATATTCCTCCTTATAGATGGGGCCGATGAAGCCCAGCAGGTGGGCGGCACAGGAGGTCTCGTATTTACGGCTGCTGTCGGGTTCGATGGTGACCCCGGGCAGCTCCTGGTACATCTGAACGATGTGGGCGCCGGTGTCGATGTCCAGGTCAGAGGCCAGAGTGAAGGGGGTATAGCGCGAAAACTCGCGCAGCTTCATCTCATACCGCACTCCCGCGATCAGCCTGCGCTCGTTTAAAGGCAGGGAGGGGTCGATGCCGAACTCTTCGCAAAGCAGCTCGAAAAGGACGGCGGCATTGGGAAGTCCGTCGTCCTTGATATCTTCAGCCTCAAGCCCGTCCAGGTCGAGATTGCTTTCGCAGAACTCTTTAAGGTCCTTTGCCGCACGGCTGTCGGGGCTGTCGTATGTATAGGCAAAGGGATAACCCGCCGTGATGGGCAGGCTGTCGTTCCATGTCAGTCCGCTGCTTTTCAGAATGGAGCAGACCTCCAAAATGACGCTGTTCTGGTTCTGGCGGTCCCAGTCGAAATAGTTGAACCTTACCGAATAAGACAGCTGGTTCGACACGACCTTCAGGCCGTTGCGGTCATATATCTCGCCTCGTGAGGCTTTTATATTGTATCTAACCGAGGTCTGGTTGGCAGCCGAGGCCCGGTATTCCTCGCCCTTTACCAGCTGGAGATAGACGAGGCGGAGCGACAGCACTCCGGCGATCAAAGCCATGACCACCGAAAGCACTATCATCCTTATCAAAACCTGTTTTTTGCTCATTTAAATCAGTAATTGCCCTTTGGCGTGAAACGCCTGTGTATATTTGAAACGATCACCCATCCAAGGGCCCCTGCAAGGGCCGAGAGGAAGGTTATCTTAAGATATTCGACCATGATGCCCTGCCACGGGATGCCGTAGAAGAGCTGATAATAGATGGAGGAGATGATTCCGCGCACTGCCATGAAGGAAAGGCCGCACACCATGACCGACGCAAAGGTCCTGCGCATGAACAGAACGGCGGCGCTGCCGCAGAGGATGCCCAGCATGGCCAGCACCAGCGCCTCGAAGCCCTCGTGGGTGTGCGACTGGATGCTGAGCAGCAGGCCGGCATAAAGCCCGAGACCTCCGCCCATATAGGGGCCCTCATAGAATGCTATGGCTGCGATGATGAAGGGCATGGGGTTGACCGTCACCATATCGGGCCCCCACACCATGCCGCGGGTGCCGCAGATGGCATAGGCGAGGGTTACCAGCAGGAAATAAAGCACCGTCTTGATAAGACGGTCGCGGTCGACCGAGAGAGTGAACTGCATATTAATCCACCACCTCGAAATCCTTTACGGCATAGACCCATCTTACCTCCGAGATATCCTCCACCGGCTGCACGACGGCATAGGCCATGAGGCCGCTGGAGTCCAGCTCGACACGCTTGACCGTGCCGAGGATAAGGCCCTGGGGATAAACTCCGGCATAGCCCGAAGTTTCGATGATGTCGCCTTCCTGAATGTCGCAGTCGGGCGAAAGGTAGGACAGGCGGAAATAGCCGTCACCCATCAGCTGGAAATCGCCCTCGGCAATGACCGTCTCGCGGGTGCGCGCCACCTTGGCCTCGGCCTTGAAGGCAACGTCGAGGACGGTGACCACCTCGCAGTATCCGGGGCCGAGGTCGGAAACATAGCCAATCATTCCGCCGCGGGTCATAACGGTGTCGCCCTGCTCGATGCCGGCCGAGCTGCCCTTGCTGAGCACCATTCCGGCCTGAGCCGAGCCGCGGTAGACCGAAGCCACCTGACACAGCTCGAAATCAAAGTCGCGGTATTTGGCCTTGAGGCCGGTGAGCTTGCGAAGCTCGGTGTTTTCGTTTATGGCATTGAGATATTTCTGTTCCATCTCGCGGTATTCGGCCAGCTCTTCCTGAAGACGCCGGTTCTCTTCCACAAGGGAGGAATAGCGGTAGAAATATCCAAAAAATCCGTTTACGCCGTCGAATGCGCCGGCAACGGCATTCTGAACGGGAGTGACCACCGTTCCCAGGAGGCGGGTAAGGCGCGAGGATTCTCCCGTGTATGCCGAATGGAGCATGAGCCCCACACACAGCAGGACTATGCACATGATAAACGCGAAAAGGCGGGATCTTAAGAACTTCATCTCTCCTCGCCTCCGGGCAGAATGCCCAGCTCCTCGAGGAGGCAGGAGAGAGCGCAGAGGGGAAGGCCCATGACGTTGTAATAATCGCCGTGGATGCCCTCCACAAAGCGGCCGCCGATGCCCTGGATGCCGTAGGCACCTGCCTTGTCCATCGGTTCGCCGCTCTGGATATAGCTGCGGATAAGTTCGTCTGTAAGGTGGCGGAAATGCACTTCGGTGCATTCAACGAAGGAGTGGAGGTTTCCTTCGTGGATGAGAGCAACGCCGGTATAGACCTCGTGCACTTCGCCCGAAAGGGATCGCAGATAGGAGAAGGCCTCGTCTTCGCTAAGAGGTTTGCCGAGGATGCGGTCGCCAATAGCAACTATGGTGTCAGCTGCCAGCACCGTGTCGTGAGGGTAGGAGGATGAGATATCTCTGGCCTTTCGTATGGCCAGCTCTCTGACATAGGTGCGGGGATCGGTGACGTCCAGCTCCTCGTCGGCCGTTGAGGGTATGACCGAAAAAGAGGGAACAAGCTTTTCGAGGATCTCCTGTCTGCGGGGGGATCTTGAAGCCAGAATCATCATATCACAATTTCTTCTTTCTTTTTGTCGAATCCTGTCGAGCCAAAACCTTTTTCTCCGCGTTTTGTCTCACCAAGGGTGTCGGCCTCGATAAATGTCACGGCAGGCACCGGCATGACCAGCATCTGAGCGATCCTCATGCCGTCGTCGATCCTGACCGTTTCGTCGGAATCGTTGCGGAGCGACACCATGATCTCGCCGCGATAGTCGCTGTCGATCAATCCCACTCCGTTTGCCAGCCTGAGGCCCTTTTTAAGGGAAAGGCCGCTGCGCGCCATGATAAAGGCGCAATAGCCCTCGGGCAGCTCGATGGAGAGGCCGGTGGGAATGGCCATTCGCACGCCGGGGTCAAGCTCGAGATATCCCGAGATGAAAGCCTCAAGGTCGCAGGCCGCTGCGCCCTCGGTAGCATACCGGGGCAGCGAGGGCAGCCTGCCTTCGCGCTCAAGGCGCTTTATCTTTACGTTTACCATTACTGAACACCTCGGTAATAGAGGCCTCTTGTCATCTTGGAGGGCTGTGTTGCCTCGCCGCCCATATATGCGACGGCGATGCGGAGGCATTCTTTGGGGTTCTCGGTGGTGAAGGAGAGCCTGTGCCATCTTACGCCGAGGTTTTTAAGGTCTTCGCCCTTGTCGGCCAGCCACAGAGGCTCGGAGTTATAAAGTGTGCTGCGGCAGCCCTCTTCCTTATAGATGGGGAAGGCGCGGCCGGTCTTGTCGGTGATGTATACGGGGCCGCCGTCGCAGGGGCAGCCGCTTCCGTCAAGGTGCCTCAGCACGCAGTTCTCGGTTATCATCAGCGGCAGGCGGCCGTAGGTGATAAGCTCGCTGTCCAGCAGATAGGAAAGGTCGCGGATCTGGGGCAGCGTCATCTCAAAAGAGATGGTCGCCGAAGAAAGGCCCTTTTCCTTGAGGGTGCGCAGGCTCTGAGAGTTCATTACATTGAGGCCGAAATCGCCCCTCATCTCAAGGTCGAGATCCTTGAGCAGATAGGGGTGGCCGATGTTGGTGCACACAACGCTCTTGAC
>JAFQVZ010000364.1 GCA_017407765.1 Clostridia bacterium
AGCCCTCTTTTGAAAGAGGGTGGCAGGCGAAGCCTGACGTGAGATCCTTCGACTACACTTCGTTTCGCTCAGGATGACAGTATAGTTCGTCGCACACTGAAATGTCATTCCGAGCGTAGTCGAGGAATCTCACATAAAGCTATAGTCAGGCAACCTTGCCTCTCCCTATGGGAGAGGTGGCTGCGAAGCAGACGGAGAGGGCACCCCCGCAATCCCTCACTTGCCTAAAGGGGGCTGTGATGATAAAATATATCCATAATCCCCTTAAAGGAGAACCCAATATGGAAACTGAGATCAAATTATCGCCCGTCGAGCCTTCGCAGGCATCGCAGGTTTTCGGGAGCGACCTTATCCGCCCCCATCTCGGCCCCAGCCGCCGCCATGACATGGAAAGCACCTATTATCAGGATAAATACGGCCTGCTGCAGAAGATCCGCGCCGCCCTCCGCCTCCGCAAAGAGAACGGCGAAGGCGTGTGCTGCCTCAAGGTGAAAAAAGGCGTTGACGGCGCCGCCGCCGTAAGGCATGAATACGAGGTCCGCGCCGAAAGCATCGAGGCCGGAGTCGAGCTTCTGTGTCAGATGGACGAGATCCCCGAAGAGATCCGCGCCATTCTCCGCGGAGCCGAGCTGACACCGGTCTGCGGCAGCGTGTTCACCCGCACCGAGGCCGACTATACCGAAGAGGGCCTGACCTTCGTTCTCTCCTACGATATCGGCGAGCACCATAACGGCGACCGCCGCGCGCCCCTGGGCGAGATCGAGCTTGAGCTCAGAGAGGGCAGCATCGACCGCCTTAACGAGATCGCCGAATATATCGTCCGCACCTATGGCCTTGAATACGGCAAGGTCAGCAAGTATGCCGCCGCAATGGCCCTCGGCGAACAGAATGAGCAGGAATAAGTCATCCCTCATCCGCGCCCTGTCGGGCATAATCCTCGCCCTTGCGGCATGGGGGCTCTTCCGCCTTTCGCAGGTGTCCGAAGGCGCGTCCCGCATACTTAGGTCGATCGGCCTATTTGTGGGCAGCGCCCTCTGCAGGCTTTGGAGCATCTTTCCCTTTCCGGTGTCGGAGCTTGTGTGGATACTGGGCATAGCGCTGGCCCTCGCCCTTGTCATAACCATGACGGTAAGGCATAAAAAAGACGGCTTTATCCGCGCCCTGTCGCACCTGATGCTTACGGGCGGAGTTATGGCCCTTATGTTTTCGGGAATATTCCTTGTCCAGTACAGCGCCCCTCCCATAAGCGAGGCCCTCGGCCTTACCGTGGGCAAATACAGCGTGCAGCAGCTGGCCGACACCACCCGCACCGTTGCAGAGCTTCTCAACCGTGAGGCCGAGCTGGTGCAGCGGGACGAGGACGGCCTTTTCCTTCCTGCCGACTTCGATACCCTTGCATCTTCGGTCCGTGAGAGCTATAAAAACGGCTCGATGTCGGACCTCTGGAGCCAAGGCTCGCGCGTTTCGCCCAAAAAGGGAGTGCTGCTGTCGGAGATAATGAACTATCTGGGCATCACGGGATATTATTTCCCCCTGACCGGCGAGAGCATCGTCGGCGGAAACCTCATCGAGACCACCACCCCCTTCACCATCGCCCACGAAACGGCCCATTCCTTCGGCATCGGCCCCGAAAAGGAGGCCAACTTTGCCGCCTTCCTCTGCGGTGTCGAATCGCTCGACCACGATGTGCGCTACGGCTGCCTCTTCAACGGCTTTATCTACCTCAACAACGCCCTCTACCGCGCCGACCGGGAGCTGTGGCGCGAGGTCTATTCCACCCTCAGCGACAGCGTCCGAGCCGATCTTTCGGCCAAGACCGCCCACCTCGACAAATACGAGACCCCCGTCAAAGAGGTCGGCACGACGGTGAACGACACCTATATCAAGGCCACCGGCCAGCCCGACGGCATCAAGAGCTACGGCCTTATGGTCGACCTTATCATCGCATATTATAATAAGTGATCAAAAAACCCATCCACAGCTTGTGGATGGGTTTTGTTGTATCGTTCTCTAAGCCCTCTTTTGAAAGAGGGTGGCATGCCGAAGGCATGACGGGTGTTTGGCCTGCGGTTTTACAGCAGCACAAAGATAACCGTCAGAACAGTGTTGCCAAACCTCAGTCGCCCTATGGGCGCCAGCTCCTTTCAAAAGGAGCCTTGGACGCGGGGAGCCGTTCTCTACGCCCTTGCCTCCCTTGCCTAAAGGGAGGTGCCCCGAAGGGGCGGAGGGATACTGCGGTGAGCCCGGTCGGGCGTGCAATGCACGCCCCTACAGGGTGTTTTTCCGTCAGACGGCCGTAGGGGCGAGCATTGCTCGCCCGCTTGCCTCTCCCTATGGGAGAGGTGGCTGCAAAGCAGACGGAGAGGGTATCCCCTACACGATCACATTTCTGGGGCTGCCTTCAAGATATGCCTTGATATTGCCTGCGAGGATCTCAAGCAGGCGCTGCCTTGTTTCAAGGCCCTTCCAGCCCATGTGAGGGGTGAGGATGATCTTGTCATTGGTATAAAGGGGGCTGCCCTCTGCGGGAGGCTCGACCTCCTGAACATCGAGGCCTGCGCCGGCCAGCCTGCCCTCGTCGAGAGCCTTGAGCAGAGCCGCTTCGTCGATCAGCGCGCCGCGCGCCGTATTGATGATGCAGGCAGTAGGCTTGACCAGCTTAAGGGTCTCTTCATTGATGATATGCCTTGTCTGAGGGGTGAGGGGGCAGTGGAGGGAGATATAATCTGCCTTACTCAGCACCTCTTCCAGCGAGCAGTAGTGGATATGAGGCTCGTCCTCGCGGGGAGTGCGGGTGTATGCCAGCACCTCCATATCGAGGGCCAGCGCGACGTCGATGACCTTGCGGCCGATGGAGCCCGCGCCGATGATGCCGAGGGTCTTGCCGTTTACCTCGTTGTGGCTTACCGAAAGGCACTTTGTGAAGTTGCTGGTGTCGCCCCTTGTCAGCATGGCCTGCTGCACCTGCATACGGGAGGAGAGGCCCAGCAGCAGCATGATAGCCGTCTGCGCAACCCTCTGGGTGCTGTAGGCAGGGATGTTGCACACCGTTATGCCCTTTGCCTTTGCGGCCTCGAGGTCGATGTTGTTATAGCCTGTGCCGGCCTCGCAGATGAGCTTTACGCTCTCGGGAAATGCCGCGATATCGGCAGCGGTGACGGGGATCTCTTTGGTGACGGCGATATCGGCGCCCTCGAGCCTTTCGGCATACTGCTGAGGTGTGCTGTCGTCATACACAGTCACATTATCGCCGAGGATGCCATAGTCCATAAGGCCGTCATAATTAACTCTCTGTCCGTTAAGGACGACTATCTTTGCCATATTCTTTCTCCTTTGCGGTTTTGTTTGATATCATTCTATCATATATGGGCGGAGATTTCCACCGATCGGGGAACAAAAGGGGATAACCTTAGTCAAAAAGGGTAAAGATACCCCAAAGGAGTGATGAAAATGGGCAGAAAGGCCCTTATGATCGCGCTTTCGGCGGCAGGGCTCGCCATGCTGCTGGGGCGAAACGCGATCTATGGAATATCGTTTATAATGAGCCTTATGGGGGCAGGCTGCCTGTTTATCGCCGGTATGGTGGGGCTGACGCTGCCCTTTAAGGATGCAAGGCTGCGGATATGGGCCCGAAGGCTGCTTGCCCTCCTGCTCGTAGCCTGCACCCTTGCGGGGATGTCATTCATAGCGGTGGAATATACCATCATAAAGGCATCACGGGGCGATGCACGGGAAGATGCCGACATACTTATCGTTCTCGGCGCGGGTCTGCGCGGCTCGACCCCATCGGCGGTGCTGGCGTCGCGCCTGAGGGTGACCCTTGATTATATGGAGGACAACCCCGAGTGCATCGCCGTTCTCACCGGCAGTCAGGGCCCCGGCGAAACGCGGACAGAGGCCTCGGCCATGGCAGAATGGCTGGTGTCGCGCGGAGTGGACGAATCGAGGCTCATCCTCGAGGAGGAGGCCCACAACACGGCGCAGAACGTCAAATATTCTCTTGCCCTTCTGGATGAAATGGGCATGGACGGCGAGATCATGGTGGTGTCCAGCGAGTTCCACCTGTGGAGAGCGCAGCGGATATTTGCCCGTCACGGCATGGATGTATATGCGCTGCCGGCGCCCACGCCTAAGATCGGCCTTGTGCCCCTCAACAGTTATGTGAGGGAGTATTTCAGCATTATCCTGATGGGTGTTAAGGATATATTCGGTATAGATGAGTGAAACTTTTATGGCCCCCTTGCCTAAAGGGGGCTGTCA
>JAFQVZ010000365.1 GCA_017407765.1 Clostridia bacterium
AGAGAACGGGGTCGACATAGTTTATGCTGATATTGCTGCTCTGCGCCTCATAGCGCTCAAGAAGTGTCACCAGCTGCTCGCTCTCGGCGCCGGTCTCGGCGATGAGATGGATGGTCACATCCTCGTCAAGCTTTTCGGCGATCTGCTTTGTCTGATCGGACAGAGTAAAGAGGCCGAGGCCGCTTATGTCGAACTGGGTCATCGTGGCGGGAAGGCCCCCGACTATCAGGTTAAGGAAAACTGCGATAAGGATGGCAACGGCACAGAAGGCCACCTGATTGCTGCCCATCTTAAAAGCGTCGGTGCCGAAAGAGAAGGCGCTTTTCTTATTCTTATTTTCATTCATAAAGCATTTACCTCCCTTTCATCAGGACCAACGGCGCTTTTCGATGATCTGCACCGTGAAGAATACGAACAAAACCATGATGGTGACGAAATACACCACCGAGCGCAGGTCAAATACGCCGTAAACAAAGCTGTCGAAGTGAGAGAACACCGCAAGGGCGTTCATAGCCGAGTTGAAGCTGCCCTCGAGGAGGGTGGGCTTTGCAAGATAGAGGCCGACAGACGCGCCTGCGCCGAGGACGCCCACTCCGCCTGCGAAAATGGCGTTCTTGGTCGAGCTGAAGATAAGCCATGCGGCCAAAAGGCTGGCTGCGGCAAAGCCGATGCAGGAGCTGAGGGCCGAAGACGACAGCAGGTTGGAGAAGCTGGGCATCAGATAGCAGGCCAGCATCGCGCCGAAGGACATGACAGCCGCCACCATCTGGTTGTCGGTGAGGGCCGAAAGGAATACGCCGATGGCGATGGCGGCTCCGCCCATAAGGAAAAAGCCGAAGATGGCCGAATACGCCCACGTGTAGTTGATGGCGCCGAAGCGGGCCAGCATAACGGGATATGCGCAGGCCACCAGAAGGGGCAGGGCATAAACCGTCAGCGCTGCCAGGAACTTGCCGATAATGACCGAGTAGGTCGACACCGGCGAGGAATAAAGCAGCTGATCGGTGCGCTGGCGCTGCTCTTCCGACATGGTTCGCATGGTCAGCAGAGGGATGAGCAGAGCGGTGATGAATCTGATGGACTCATAGATATAGGCAATGACGGGGCTGCCCTGATAGAAGCAGACCAGATATGTGTAAACGCCGATAACGGCCAGCATGAAGGCGGTGAAGATATATCCCATCATGCCGTTGAAATAGCTTCTGAGTTCTTTCTTGTAAATAACGCCCATTATTCTTCGGCTCCTTTCTCGGCATCGGGTGTCTCTTCGGGCTGAGCCTCGTCGGGTGCCGTCAGCTCGAGGAAGACGTCCTCAAGGCTCAGGCGCTCCTCGTTCATCGATAGGATAACGCCGCCGTCCTTGACCACGGCATTAAATGCCTCTCTTCTGAGGTCGAGCTGGGGAGAATAGCGCAGGATAAGCTCGCTGCAGCCCTCTTCCTTCTCCGAGGGAACACACTCGAAGGAGGTGAGGCCCTCGATTGTGCTGACCGATGTCAGCTTGCCCGGGCAGTCGACGGTCATGGAAAGGGTGGTCTCGCCCACCATGGCGCGGCCCAGGTTCTCGGGCGTGTCGCAGGCCACCAGCTTGCCCCCCCTGATTATCATGATCTTGTCGCACACCGACGAGATCTCCGAAAGGATATGGCTCGAGAGGATAACGGTGCGCTGCTCGCCCAGCTTGCGGATAAGGTCGCGGATCTCGATGATCTGCTTGGGGTCGAGGCCGACGGTAGGCTCGTCGAGGATGACCAGCTTGGGGTCGCCGATAACGGCCATAGCGATGCCGACACGCTGCTTATAGCCCTTGGAAAGGTGCTTGATAAGGCGGTCGAGGTGGTCTTCGATCTGGGTCATGGCGGCAACCTTCTCAACCTCGGCCTTTACGTTGGCCTTGCCCTTGATGCCCTTAAGGCCGCAGGCAAACTCGAGGTATTCGCGTGCCGTCATATCAAAATAAAGGGGCGGCTGCTCGGGCAGATAGCCGATGCACTTCTTGGCCTCCTTGGGCTGGGTAAGAATGTCGAATCCGTTGATCCTGACCGAGCCTTCGGTGGCTGCAAGGCAGCCGGTGATGATATTCATGGTGGTGGATTTGCCGGCGCCGTTGGGGCCGAGGAAGCCATAGATCTGGCCGCTCTCGACGGTGATGGTCAGGTCGTCAACCGCGCGGTGATTTCCGTAAATCTTGGTAAGGTTTCTGATCTCTACCAAAATTACACCCTCCTTTTTCTATAAAATATGATGATCTTCAGTTTTGCTTGCGCCCAATAATTATAAATCCAGATCAGGACTTCTTCAACCGATTTCTATAACTTTTTAAAGCTTGTTAACAAAATAATCCCCGTTACATAAGGCGTACAATGTACGCCCCTACAAAGTGCTATCCCGTCAGACAGTTGTAGGGGCGAGCAGTGCTCGCCCGCATAGCCTCCAATGCAGAAATAAACAGGTTTTTTAAAAACCTTTGACATAGCCGCTTTATCAGGGTATAATATATTTCATTAGAAAGACTAATAATTAGTTTATTTACCCATAAACAAATCATAAACTCAAAGGAGGATCCCTATGGTCAGGATCATCACCGACACAGCCGGTTCCATGAGCGTTGCCGAAGGCGCGGCTCTGGGCATCACCGTCCTTCCCCTCACCATTTCACTCGAACACGCCACCTACCTCGACACCGTCGAGATCACCTGCAACGACTTTGTAAAATACCTCCGCTCGGGCAAGCTTGCCACCTCGTCGCAGCCGGCTCCCGGCCTTGTTGCCGAGGCCTTCGAGAACGCCTCTGCCGAGAACCCCATCGTATATGTCGCGGCCGGCGACGGCCTTTCGGGCACCTATGCCTCGGCCTGCGCCGTAAGATCGACGATGGATAACCTCGAGCACATCCATGTCTTCGACTCGCGCACCGTCTGCGGCCCCGAAGCCGCAATGGCACGCATGGCCAAGCGCATGGCCGACGGCGGCGCATCGGTAAGCGAGATCCTCGCCGCCCTCGAGGATGCCTCCACCACCCACAAGTCCTACCTCATCCCTCAGGACCTCGACTATCTCAAGCGCGGCGGCCGTCTTACCCCTGCCGCAGCCAAGGTCGTAGGCATTCTCGGCCTCCTGCCCACCATTACCCAGACCCCCGACATGAAGCGCCTTGAAAAGGCCTTCATTGCCCGCGGCTTCGCCAAGGTCGTCGAGAAGTGCATCGAAGGTTTCCAGCGTATGGGAGTCGATGAGAGCTATAACATCACCATCACCCATGCCGACAACAAACTGCAGGCTCTGCAGGCGAGGGATAAGCTGCGCGATGCCTTCCCCAAGTGCGAATATATCATATCCGAGCTCCCCTGCGCCCTTGCCAACCAGGGAGGCCCCATGTGTGTGGCTATCCAGGCTTGCAAAAGGTAAAAAAAAGCCCTCTTTGGGAAAGAGGGTGGCAGCGATAGCTGACGGGTGTTTGGCCATGCCTCCCTTGTGTAATACCCTAAAGGGCACTTAGGGAGGTGGGTGAGCAAAGCGAACCCGGAGGGATTGACTGTGGCCTTCCGTGGCAACCCCTCAGTCGTCAAAGACGACAGCTCCCCTTGCACAGGGGAGCCATTTTTTCCAAACCTCAGTCTTGACAGCGACGCGAAGCTAGTGCCTTTGGTACTCCTTTCAAAAGGAGCCTTGGACGCGAGGTACTTCTACCGTCAGACGGATGTAGGGGCG
>JAFQVZ010000366.1 GCA_017407765.1 Clostridia bacterium
AAAATGGAGAAGAAAATAAACAGCTATTCGCAGTGCGCGTGAAGGAAAATAATTCTCTAGGTAACGCAGATAATTAGTGAATATATAAAACTTTCCAGAAACAAAAATCAAACCAAGTAGAAAAATGTGAAATCTTCCTCTCAAGCTGGAGGTAAAGCAATCGAGGGAATAATATAGTACAAAATAAAAAAATGTATTATATAGAAAACTCAATGTATCGGCAATTTTTTTCATAATATAATTATTTGAAAGACTTTGTAAAATTACTCTTAAAAGAAAATGTATTTGATATTATCATGATAATACAATGCTTAAATAAAAGTCAATGGTTTATAATAGTTTTTCGATTTTGTTTTATTAATGATAAAAATGCTAAAAGTGAAACAGCATGTTAAAAAGCCGCCCAAAACGGGCGGCTTTTTGGTGTTTTATAGATCAGATGCGTGCTACGCCACTTTCAATAGCGGCCTTGCGAACAGCCTCGGCAACCTTAGCATGTGCTTCGCGGTTGAAAGAAGGAGGCATGATATAGTCGGGGCAGAGCTGCTCGTCGGTGACGAGGTCGGCAATAGCCTGAGCTGCGGCCATCTTCATCTCTTCGTTGATGTCGGATGCGCGTACATCAAGAGCGCCGCGGAAAATGCCGGGGAATGCCAGAACATTGTTGATCTGGTTGGGATAGTCGCTGCGGCCTGTGCCGATAACATAGGCGCCGCCCTTCTTTGCCTCTTCGGGCAGGATCTCGGGAACGGGGTTTGCCATTGCAAATACAGCGGCCTTGGGAGCCATCTTGGCGATATCTTCGGCTGTCAGAACATTGGGGCCCGAAACACCGATCATAACATCGGCGCCTACCAGAGCTTCCTTCAGGCTGCAGTTGAGCTTGTTCTTGTTGGTCATGGAAGCTACCAGAGCCTGCTCGGAGTTCATATTGGGGTTGCCTTCATAAAGGGTGCCCTTTCTCGAGCAGAGGATAACATCGCCGGCCTTCATTGCAACGAGCAGCTTGGCGATGGCCAGAGCAGCTGCACCTGCGCCGGAGATGACAATCTTGAGATCTTCCAGCTTCTTGCCCGTCAGCTTGCAGGTGTTGATAAGAGCTGCCGATGTAACAACGGCAGTGCCGTGCTGGTCATCGTGGAAAACGGGGCAGTCGCACTTGGCCTTGAGCTGGCGCTCGATCTCGATGCAGCGGGGAGCTGCGATGTCCTCGAGGTTGATGCCGCCAAAGGAGCCTGCAATCAGCTCGACTGTGCGGACGATCTCATCGACATCCTTGGAACGGACGCAGATGGGAATAGCATCGATGTTGCCGAATGCTTTGAACAGAGCGCACTTTCCCTCCATTACGGGCATGCCGGCTTCGGGGCCGATATCGCCGAGGCCGAGAACAGCTGTGCCGTCGGTGATGACCGCAACCGTGTTGCCGCGTCCTGTGTAGGTGTACTGAAGATCCTTATTTTCCTTGATCTTAAGGCAGGGCTCTGCAACGCCGGGTGTATAGGCGATGGTCAGGTCCTCAGCCGACTCGATGGGGCACTTTGTTGTGACTTCGAGCTTGCCTCTCCATTCCTCGTGAGCCTTAAGAGCTCTTTCTTTGATGTCCATGATTTATTACCTCCGTAAGAGTTATGGTTTTATGTTTTTATTATACCGCCCCAGCTTGCACCGGGTCAACAATAAAAGGGAATACTGCTTGAGAAATCAACGCTGTTATGGTATATTTCAGATAGAGAATACACAAGGAGAGTGTAACTGAGTATGAAAAAGATCCTGATGCTTACCACCGGCGGCACCATCGCCTCGGCACCCACTGAGGACGGCCTTGCCCCTCAGGGAAGCAATGAAATATTGTCGCATCTGGGCCTCGCGCCCATGGATTTCGAGCTTGAGGTAAGGGAAGTCCTGACCCTCGACAGCTCCAATATCCAGCCCGAAGAATGGAAGATCATCGCCAATGCCATCTATGAAGGCTTTGAAGGCTTCGACGGCATCGTCGTTACCCACGGCACCGACACCATGGCTTACACAGCGTCCATGATGACCTTTATGGTGCAGAATCCTCCCATTCCCGTTGTATTTACCGGCTCGCAGGTGCCCATCTCGGTTCCTCTGACCGACGGTGTATTTAATCTTATCTCGGCATTCACCATGGCCATGAGCGGCAGAAGGGGCATCTTTGTGGCCTTCGACCGCAAGATCATGCTGGGCTGCCGCGCCGTTAAGGTCCGCACCAGCGGCTTTAATGCCTTCGAGAGTGTAAATTATCCTCCCGTGGGCACAATAAACTCGTCGGGCCTTGTTATTCACGAAGAATATCTGCCCGACTGCTCGGGCGAACCCACACTCAACACAAATCTTGAGACCGAGGTCTTTCTGCTCAAGCTTACCCCCGGCACCAACCCCCGCATCATCGATATGCTTATCGACAGCGGAGCCAAGGGCATCATCATCGAGGCCTTCGGTGCAGGCGGACTGCAGTTTATCCGCCGCGACTTCACCTCACGACTGCAGTATGCAGCTGAGAAGGGCGTGCCGGTTGTAGTATGCTCGCAGTGCCTCTACGAGCGCTCTGACTTTTCGGTTTACGAAGTAGGCCAGAAGGCGCTGGGAAGCGGCGTTATCCAGGGTTACGATATGACTTCGGAGGCTGCCGTCACCAAGCTCATGTGGGCGCTTGCGAACACCGAGGGCCGTGAGGGCGTAAGAGAGCTGTTCGCAAAGAACCTGGCAGGCGAGATAGAGATAAAGTAAAGCGCCAAGAAAGCCTTGGATACGGGGTGTTTGCCAAACCTCTGCGGCTCCAACGGCTCTTTTTCGGCATTTTACACATCTTAAAATCGTTGACACAACACCCTGCTTATGATATTCTATATCAGGTGCCCCTGTGCTTAGTCCATGGGATATTTACCGCGTTTGACCGCGGCATTTACCTTGCCCTCGACTCAGCCAAGCGGGTATATAAATAATATTTGGAGGTAAACTACCATGATTCTTAAGGAAAAGAAGACAGAAGTAATCGCTAACACACGTATGCACGAGACAGACACAGGTTCTCCTGAGGTCCAGATCGCTATCCTGACAGCTCGCATCAACGAGCTCAACGAGCACCTCAAGGTCCACAAGAAGGACAACCACTCCAGAAGAGGCCTTCTGAAGATGGTCGGTAAGCGCCGCAAGCTGCTCGTATATCTGCAGAACAACGACATCGAGCGTTACCGCGCTATCGTTGCTAAGCTCGGCCTGCGTAAGTAATTTATGTGATTTCGAGGGGATAGCGCAGTCGCTGTCCCCTCAAAGTTTATTTATCAGTAAGGCAGCACGTAAACACATTAACGGGACTTGTGCTTTAGCAGTTGAACGGTATAAGGAAAAGGCTCCTTGTTCTGTTCAAATGCTAAGGACAAGTCCACAGAAAAACACACAGAAAGGTGGACAAAACTCAATGGTAACACATGCTACATTCCCCAAGCACAGAGTTTTTGAGACAACTCTTGCAGGCAGACCTCTTAAGGTCGAGATCGGCAAGGTAGCCGGCCTCGCCAATGGCGCAGCCCTCGTTTACTTTGGCGACACAACAGTCCTCTGCACAGCTACAATGGCTAAAGCTCCCAGAGACGGCATCGATTTCTTCCCTCTGGGCGTTGACTATGAAGAGCGTCTTTACGCTGTAGGCCGCATCCCTGGCTCCTTCATGCGCCGCGAAGGCCGCGCAAGCGAGAAGGCTACTCTGGTATCCCGTATGATCGACCGCCAGATCAGACCCTTCTTCCCCTCCGACATGAGAAACGACGTCACAATCATGTGCACAGTTCTCTCGGTCAACCATGATCACTCTCCCGAAGTTGCCGCTATGATCGGCACATCGGTCGCACTCTCCATCTCCGATATTCCCTGGAACGGCCCCATCTGCGGCCTCCAGATGGGCTATGCTGACGGCGAGTATATCGTATGCCCCAACAGCGAGCAGCGCGCAAAGAGCATCCTGACTCTGACAGTAGCAGGCAGCGCCGAGAAGGTCGTTATGATCGAAGCCGGTGCCGACCAGTTCCCCGACGACATGATGCTGACAGCTATTGCAAAGGGCCACGAAGAGATCAAGCGCCTCATCGCATTTGTTTCCGAGATCCAGAGCGAGTGCGGCCTTGAGAAGGCAACATATCCCTCGATGCAGCTCCCCGAGGAGAAGTTCGAGGCAGTCAAGGGCTATGCCATGATGAGAGTCAAGGAAGCTGTTGACACAGACGACAAGACAGTCCGCGATGCTCGCATCTCCGAGATCCAGGCTGACGTTATGGAGCACTTTGCAGAAGAGTATCCCGATTCCGAGGCTCTGCTGGCTGAGTGCATGTACAAGCTGCAGAAGTATGTCGTTCGCCGCCTGATCCTCGACGAGGGCAAGCGCGTTGACGGCAGAGATCTGGTTTCGGTACGTCCTCTGGCTGCCGAAGTTGGCGTAATTCCCCGCGTTCACGGTTCCGGCCTGTTCACAAGAGGCCAGACACAGGTCCTCTCGATCGCTACACTGGGCACACTGCGTGATGCTCAGGAGCTCGACACAACATTCGAAGAGACCGAGAAGAGATATATGCACCACTACAACTTCCCCGGCTACTCGGTCGGCGAAGCTAAGCCCGTACGCAGTCCCGGCCGCCGCGAGATCGGCCACGGCGCACTGGCTGAGAAGTCCCTCATCCCCGTTCTGCCTTCGGTAGAAGAGTTCCCCTATGCTATCCGCGTAGTATCTGAGGTCGTTTCTTCCAACGGTTCCACATCTCAGGGCTCTGTCTGCGGCTCTACACTGGCTCTGATGGACGCAGGTGTTCCCATCAAGGCTCCCGTAGCCGGCATCTCCTGCGGCCTCGTAACAGAGGGCGACCGCCACATCACCTTCACCGATATCCAGGGCATCGAAGACTTCTTCGGCGACATGGACTTCAAGGTAGCCGGTACACATAAGGGTATCACATCCATCCAGGTCGACATCAAGAACGACGGCCTGACACTGCAGATCATTGCTGAGGCATTTGAGAAGACACGCAACGCTCGTATCGAGATCCTCGACGAGATCATGCTCAAGGCTATCGCTGCTCCCAGAGAGGAACTCAGCGAGTTCGCTCCCAAGATGATCCGCATGAACATCGATCCCGAGAAGATCCGCGAAGTCATCGGTAAGGGCGGCGCTGTTATCCAGAAGATCACAGCCGAGACCAACACCAAGATCGACATCGAGGACGACGGCAGCGTCTGCATCGCAGCTATCAATTCGGCTGACGGCCAGCGCGCAAAGAAGATGATCGAGGCTATTGCCAAGGATCCCGAGATCGGCGATATGTTCCACGGCAAGGTAACACGCATCATGACATTTGGCGCATTTGTCGAGTTCGCACCCGGCAAGGAAGGCCTGATCCACATCTCCAAGCTGGAGGATCGCCGTGTTGCTAAGGTCGAGGACGTTCTGAACGTCGGCGACGAGACATGGGTAAAGGTCATCGAGATCGATGATAAGGGCAGAATCAACCTCTCCCGTAAGGACGCTCTGAAGGAGCTTGCCGAGAAGGGCGAATAATTCCCTGATATAAAGCAAAAACTTAGGGCGGGCATTATGCCCGCCCTTTTTACTACCCCGAGAAAGGACAGACCTATGGTAGAAAAAATCACGCTGGATAACGGCTTAAGAATAGTACACGAAAGGCTTAGTCACCTGCGCTCCTGCGCCCTCGGCATCTGGGTCGAGAGCGGTTCGCGCCACGAACCCGAGGAGCTCTGCGGAATCTCCCATTTCATCGAGCATATGCTCTTTAAGGGCACCGAGAACCGCTCGGCCGCTCAGCTGGCCGCCGATTTCGATGCAGTGGGCGGCAACGTGAATGCCTTCACCACAAAAGAACACACCTGTTATTACTGCCGCACGCTGGGTGAATATCTGCCCCGTGCAGCCGAGCTGCTCTGTGATATGTATTTCAATTCCTCCTTCGACGAGGCTGCTGTCGAGCTGGAGCGAGGCGTTATCCTCGAAGAAATAGATATGTATGAAGACACTCCCGATGACCTTGTCAATGAGGAGATGTTCTCGGCGATCTATGACGGCTATAAGCTGGGCAGGCCCATCCTCGGTTTTGAAGAGACCCTTGAGAAGATGACCGGCGAGACCCTGAAGCATTATGTCAGCGAGAATTACACCCCCAGAAACACAGTCATCTCCCTTGTGGGCAGCTATACAGATGAAGATCTGGCCTCTCTTGCCGAAGTGTTCGGCAGGATGGAGGACAAGCCTGCTCCCGTTATCGAAGAGAGCCACTACAAGCCGGCCTTTACCCTTAAAAAGAAGGATATTGAGCAGAATCATCTCATGCTGGCCTTCAAAGGCCTGCCCATCGGACATGAGGACCGCTACAGCATGCAGGTGCTCAATGCTATTTTAGGCAGCGGAATGTCGTCGCGCCTCTTCCAGCGCGTCCGCGAGCAGAACGGCCTTTGTTATACCATCTACAGCTTTTCTACCGCCTATATCGGCACCGGAGCCTGCGGAATATATGTCGCCCTTGGCCGCGACACCGAGCTTAAGGCCCTCAGGCTCATCCGCGAGGTCGTTGACGAGATACTGCGCGACGGAGTTACAGAGAGCGAGCTGGAGCGCACCAAGACACAGCTCAAGTCGAGCATTCTGATGAGCCTCGAAAGCACCACCTCCCGCATGAGCACCATGGCGAGAAACGAGATGGTCTATGGCCGCCCGATCACCGAAGAAGAGATCGCAAATGGATTTGATGCCGTTACCCTTGAGAGCGTTCACAACGTGGCAAAATGCATTTTCGACTGGGCCGGTGCCTCTTTCTCGGCAGTGGGCAAAGTCAGAGAAGAAAGTGAATACAAAGAGGCTCTTGGTCTCAGATAACATAAAAAGGCCTCGCCAGAGGCCTTTTTATTATTACGTAATATATGGATCAAAACCCATCAATGCCTTCATAATAAAATATAGACTTGTTAAATCAGGCAACAAATGGTATAATAATCAAAACACTTTGCTCGGAAGGAGGCAGAATATGAAGATACAGGAATCGGCTGAAAATTATCTCGAGGCTATACTTATGCTCAAGCAGGAAAAGGGCAGGATCCGCTCGATCGATATTGTACGTCATCTCGACTATACCAAGCCCAGCATCAGCCGTGCCATCAGCCTCCTGAAAAGCAACGGCTATGTCACAGTGGATAAGGAAGGCTGGATCGAGCTGACCGAGCAGGGCATGGATATCGCGCAGAAGGTGCTGGAAAGGCATACATTTGTCTCGAAGTGGCTTATTGCTATCGGTGTTTCGCCCGAAACAGCTGCCGAGGATGCCTGCAAGATCGAGCATGCCATCAGCGACGAGAGCTTTGAGAAGATCAAGGAATTTGTCAGCAGCCGCGAATCTTTTGAAAATAAGATTGACTGATGACCTTTATTGTGTTACTATATGGTTAGCAGTTGCTAACCATATTTTGTTTCAAAGGAGGCGCATTAAGGTATGAGCGTCGTAATAGTAGGCGGAAACGAGCGAATGGAATGTAAGTACAAGGATATCTGTAAAAAGCACGGATGCAAGGCCAAGGTGTTCACCAAGATGCGCGGCAATTTCTCCGACCAGATCGGTTCGCCCGACCTGATAATTCTTTTTACAGGAACGGTGTCGCACAAGATGGCCGGATGTGCCATTCAGGCGGCAGGCAGGAGCAGTGCGAGGGTGGCACGATGTCACAGCAGCTCTTCGGCAGCGCTTGAAGATGTTTTGAAGCAGCATGCAGCAGGCTGTTAATGATGAGGGAGCGATCCCATTTTTTAAAATCATACAGTTAGCACACACTAACCTCTCTTTTTTTGGTATCCCGGGTCCCACATGCCCGGGATATTTTTTATGTTTACAAAATATTGCCGACAAGAGGGCAGAAATATGTTATCATAAAATCAGAAAGCCGCGCCGATTGCGCGTGCCAAAGGAGAAATGATATGGAAGACAAAAGATTTGCAGTCCTCATAGATTCCGAGAATATATCGGCAAAATATATCGGTTACATTCTCGACGAGGTGACCAAATACGGCGGCATCACCTATAAGCGCATTTACGGCGACTGGACAAATAATCAGACCGGCAAATGGAAGAATGTGCTGATGGAATATTCCCTTATGCCGGTACAGCAGTTTCGCAACACGGTGGGCAAGAACTCCAGCGATTCGGCCCTCATCATTGATGCCATGGATATCCTCTATGGCGGCGACGTGGACGGCTTCTGCATTGTTTCCAGCGACAGCGACTTCACCCGTCTGGCCTCCCGCCTGCGCGAATCGGGCAAGCAGGTCATTGGTATGGGCGAGAGCAAGACTCCGCGCTCCTTCCGCGCGGCCTGCAGTGTTTTTACCAACCTCGAGCTGCTCATCGAGCAGGAGGAAGAGCGCCCTGCTGAGGAAACTGCCGCAGGAGTGGTGCCCCGTAGCACCATCGAGAACGATATTGCTGCTATCATAGCCGAGAACGACGACCGTGCCCGCCACACCGGACTTTCGGAGATCGGCAACAGGCTGGTCAAGAGATATTCCGACTTCGATGTGAGAAACTATGGCTACAGCACTCTTTCGAAGTTTGTGGGCGAAATGGAGAGGTTTACTACCGTGGCCGACGAGAAGGGCGCGATCATCGTCAAGCTGCGCAACAGCGACGGACGCCTGGCCTCTATCGAAAACCATATCCGAAAGACAGTGGGCGAAGCCGGCAGGGGAGGCATCGAACTGGGCCTTCTGGGTCAGGGCATCTATCACTCTTTCGACGGGTTCAGAGCCAAGGATTTTGGCTATAACACCTTTGCCAAGTTTATCCGCAGCATAAGCGGCATCGAGATCATCCGAGGCAAAGACAACAGCCAGACGGTAAGGCTCAGAAACGATAAATAAGAAAAGGTCCCCCGAATGTTTCGGGGGACAAGCTTTAAAGAGAGGATAACAAAGAAGATCACTGCATATTCGTGAACTTCTGTTTGAGCTGATTGATCTGATCCTGCGGTGCCTGAGAGGGAGGGTACCATCCCATCTGAGCCATTTTGTCATAGACGGTCTGCTGCATGTTGAGGCAGTCTTTGAGCCCCTGGTCAAAGGCGGCACGGACGTTGGGAGTGGCCGACTCAATGGTGCCGTGCATATAAAGGTCGCACAGGCCCTTGGTTTCCATAAGAATGGTCTCGCAGATCATACGCTGCTGCTGTTCGTTCATATTGTGCCTCCTTACTGCAAAAGCTGATAGAGTCTGTCAAAAACGGTCTGATGCTTTGCCGCCATGTCGGACACCATATTTTTAAGGGATGGGTCGGAAAGACATTCGGCGTTCTGAGTGCAGCAGCTTTTCATGTGCTTTTCGTGGTTGAGGGCATCTTCGATATAAAGAAGCTCTTTGGGACTCATACTATCACCTCCGGAAGTTTTACATTTGGATTATTCCCGGAAATGCTGAGGCCTATTCAAAAGAATTGATTAAAGACGACGTTTGTTATATAATTTATGGAGAGAAAGAAAACGGAGGTGAAAATATTGGATCAGAAGAAGATCGACCGTATCAACGAGCTGGCACGCAAGGCAAAGGCCGAGGGCCTGACACCCGAGGAAACAGCTGAGCGTGATGTTCTGCGCCGCGAATATATCGACTCGGTGCTGGGCAGCCTCAAGGGCCATCTCGACAACACATATATCGTTGACGAAAAGGGAAACAAGGTCCCCGTAAAGGGTAAGAAGGGCCATATTTCCTGATAATATAAATATAAAGATAATCGGAGGTAAAAAATGAAAGAGTTTACCGAAAGACATCATGCATTTATCGCAGCCGTTTTTTACGACGAGCTGACACGCGCCTTTGGCGAGCGCGGCAAGGCCGCATTTGTCATGGCGACTCAGCGTTATGCCGAGCAGCGCGGCTCGCGTATGGCTCAGCGCGCTATCCGCGACGGCAAGCCCCTTAACTTCACCACATATAAGGAATACGGCGAATGGGTCAACACCAAGACCATCGTCGATGCGGGCGAGAGCAATCAGAGCATCCCGGTTTCCTTTGCTCCCGATTTCGAATATAAGGTAGTTCGCTGCCCCTGGGCGGCCCAGTTCAAGGATATGGGTATGCAGGAGGGCGGCGTATGCTACTGCACACATCTCGACAAGTCGATCGCACGCGGCTTTAACCCCTATCTGACCTTTGAAGTACCTCAGAGCATGCACGACCATGAATACTGCATCCAGATCCTGAGAAATGCAAACTTCACAGAGGATCAGAAGTTCGAGCGCAATCCTGAGAATATCAAGGGCTTTGATTATCACTGCGGACATTCCTACAAGACCTATTCGCAGATCACCAATGCCATTTTCGCAAGCGAGGGCCACCGTGTGTCCTCGAACGTTCTCGAGCGCTTTGCAGCCGAGTACGGCCGAGATATGGCCGATGTCCTTCTTTCCTACAAGGACGTTGATTTCGACGTTATATAACAAAAAACAAGTGATGTCCGGCGGGCCGGGCATCACTTGTTGTGCTTTTAGATGAAATATTCGTTCTCGCGTCTTGCCGAGAGCTTCTCGTTGAAGCCGACACAGAACTCGTCGTATGCGGGATTAACCATTGCCTTGGCCTTCATGGGGCATACAGCGATGCACCTGAAGCAGGAAATGCACTTTGTGTCGTCGATGGTCCTGAAGTCGGGGCCTATGGCGCCGGTGGAGCACATCTTTGCGCAGAGGCCGCAGCTTACACACTTGTCAAGGGTGGAGGGACGGAACTTGCCGCCGCTGCCGCCGTCCTTATAGGGGCGGTTGCCGGGGACCTTGTCTGTGATGTCGCTGATGCCCTTTTCAAGGGCTGCAAGGATCTTTGCGCCGAAGCCTGCATCTTCCTTAAGGTCGTCCTCATTGGGCCTGCCGACGGCGATCTGACCGAATGTATGCTGACCGATGAGGGCTGCTGCGGCAACGGGAACGAAGCCGTTCTGTTTTGCCATGTCGCACAGCTCGGCCACCGAGTCGTCATAATGGCGGTTGCCATAGGTGATGACCGCAACGCAGGGAGTGTTATTTCCCTTAAATGTGCCAAGGCGTTCGGCTGCTGCCTTGGGGATGCGTCCGCCGTAGCAGGGAGCGCCGAAGATCACCAGCTCGTCTGCGCCGAAGGCCTCGGTGGGACTTGCAAATGTATGGGCGGTGATGTCGATCTCGCTTACGGGGCATCCCATAGCCTGAGCGATGGCCTTAAGGCCCTTTTTGCCGGTATTTGTAGCCGAAAAATAAACCAGAGTTACTTTAGTGGGTTTCATAGCCTGCCTCCTGTTGGGTATTTGTATACATTATACCGCCGAAGCAGATATGAAACAAGAGAACAAATAATCACAACATTCTATAAAAGGAGAAACTATTATGGATATCTTAAAAGAAAGCCTGGCCCTCAGCGAATATACCACCTCCATTCGCCGCCATCTGCATGAGAACCCCGAGCTTTCGGGCCGCGAGTTCAACACCATCAAGCTTATCTGCTCCGAGCTCGATAAGATCGGTATTGAGTATGTAAATATCCCCGACGGCGGCGTTCTTGCCACTATCGATGGCCCCACAGCCGGCAAGACGGTCCTTCTGCGCGCCGACTGTGATGCTCTGCCCATCGACGAGCTGCCCATGAATGCCAGGAAGCCCAAGCTCTGCGTGAGCAAGGTGCCCGGAGTTGCCCACATGTGCGGCCACGACGGCCACACAGCCATGCTGCTGTCGGCTGCGAAGATCCTCAAGGCCAATCAGTCCGAGATCAAGGGCCGCGTATACCTGCTGTTCGAGCGCGGCGAAGAGGGAAGCGGCAACATCTATTGGATCATGAAGTATATTCAGGAGAACAACATCCACATTGATGCCTCCTTTGCCGAGCATACCGACACAACTCTGACTCCCGGTCATGTAGCCTGCCAGGCAGGCCCTGCACACGCAGGCGCAGTCGGCTACAAGATCAAGATCACCGGTAAGGGCGGCCACGGCTCGCGCCCCGACAAGTCGATCAACCCCATCGACTGCTTTGTATCCATCTACGAGTGCATCAAGACCATCCGTATGAACTATGTCGAGCCCACCGTCATCCTCACCAACTCGATGGGTATGGTGCAGGCCGGCGCGGCAGGCAACGTCATTCCTCAGGAGCTGACCTTTGGCGGCACCTGCCGTTTCTATGATGCCGCTGCGGGCAACATGTTCAAGCAGAAGCTGGTCGAGATCTGCGAGGCCCAGGCCAAGCTGTTTGACTGCAAGGTAGAGTTCGAGAGCCTCCACGGCCCCATTCTGCCCGTTATCAACAATGCCAAGCTGGCATCAATCGGCACCGAGGCCATCAAGGCGGCACTGGGCGAGGATGCCATCGGCCACAAGGACCTCAACATGGGTTCGGAGAGCTATTCCTATCTCAGCACCTACTATCCCGGCGTAATGATGCGTATCGGCATCGGCAACGAGGAAGAGGGCATGACCATCGGCGGCCACAACCCCGGTTATGACCTTGACGAGAGCGGCCTTCCTTACGGCACAGCGGCTTATGTTGCAGCCGGCCTCGGCTTCCTCAATTCTGATGAAGTCGTTGAGAATGAGGGCAATGACGACCTGAGAAAGAAGAACATCGACGAGATGTATCAGTTCACCAGCAGCGTTGTTCCTCCTCATCTGGATAAGGACAATATGTAAGAAATAATTCTCTTATGATCAATAAAAAGATGGCGTTTTGGTTTTGCCTGATTTTTGTGTTTTGCGGCTTATTGCTGATAAAATCGAACAAACCAAACCCCGATATTTCTTCAGAAAAGAAATATATAGAACGCAAGGAAGAATACCAAAAGATCCTTGAGGAGGCTATTGCTTCGCTAAGTTCGGTCGATTCTGTCGAAATGCTGGATTTTACGCCATTGAGAACCCCAAAATATTATAAAACATCGGAACAGCTTATGTCCGAGGATCACATTATCTTGGATGCTTACCTCGCATCTGCAAGTTATGACGAGGAAAGCACCTCGGAGTATCTTGAAACTGTGATTTATGAAGAGCTTGAGGGTGAATATTATTATTGTATTCAGTTTAAGCTTTCCGATGGCAGCCGTCTTTCTTTCCAAAGCTATAATGGCACAGGTTCTGCTATCGTAAGGCTTAAAAATATGCAGAACAAGCTGATGGCGGTAT
>JAFQVZ010000367.1 GCA_017407765.1 Clostridia bacterium
CGTTACCGACTTGACGTGATCCATCTCGGAGAAAGAATACTTAAGTGGTGTTCCGCTGTAGCGCACCGTTTCCTTAGTGATGCTCTGAGGTCCGTGAATGTGTCCCAGCGCAACATAGTCAAAACCATCAAACACAGATATATCGACATTATCAGAGCCGCCCACCGATATTTCTTCCGAGTCGGAACGCATCGCACCGGTGACAAACTGGTGGGTCACCAGCACACTGCGCCTCGTTTCATCGCCCACCGCCTCCGAAAGAGCCACCCTTACCGCATCGGTATACGACTCGATCCCCGCCTCGGGATAATATCTGCGCACATGGGCCGGCTTGATAAAGGGCAGCATATATATATCGGCTTCGCCATATTCATCCCGAAGGGTTACAGGCGCTATCTCTCCATGATACACCGGCGACATATGAATGCCGCTGCGGTCCATAAGCCTGCCTCCAAATGCAATACGCTCGGGCGAGTCGTGGTTTCCGCTTATGACAAAAACATGCAGCTTTTTTGCCGACAGACGAAACAGAAAGTCGTCAAATACCTGAACAGCCTCGGCTGAGGGCACAGCCTTGTCATATACATCTCCCGCTATAAGAACAGCATCGGGCTTTTCGACATCAATAATTTCGACTATTCTATCAAGGATATAAACCTGATCTTCCAGCAAAGAAAACTCGTTAAGACGTTTTCCTATATGAAGATCAGACAAATGGATAAGTTTCATATTATTTCTCCTGAGTAAAGGGCCTATTCTCACAGCTTTATTATACCTTTTCCTGATTCGGCATTCAACAGAGCCCTTTTCCACAATGATAAAAAAATACCCCCACCGTAATGGTGAGGGTATTCGATAATCGCCCTGAGGCTATGATTATCTCTTGGAGAACTGGGGAGCGCGACGTGCAGCCTTCAGACCGTACTTCTTACGTTCCTTCATTCTGGAGTCACGTGTCAGCAGACCAGCCTTCTTGAGCATGGGTCTGTAGTCAGCATCAGCCTGCAGCAGAGCGCGAGCGATGCCGAGGCGGATAGCGCCGGCCTGACCTGTAACACCGCCGCCCTGTGTCTTAACGACTACGTCGAACTTCTCGTTGAGGCCGAGGAGAACGAGGGGCTGCTTTACAACCATCTTCAGTGTCTCGAGACCGAAGTAGTTGTCGAGTGTTCTGTTGTTAACTGTAACGACGCCTGTGCCGTTGGGGATGAGCTTTACGCGGGCAACAGAGCTCTTTCTTCTGCCTGTGCCATAGAAATATGCCTTCTTAGGTGTATACATTCTCGGTTTCCTCCTTATTCAGCTGTCCAAAACTCGGGCTTCTGAGCCTGCTGCTTGTGCTCTGCACCTGCATAGATCTTCAGTCTGCCAAGCGACCAGCGGCCGACAGTGTTCTTGGGGAGCATACCCTTAACAGCAACCTTCATAGCCAGCTCGGGCTTTGTTGCCATCAGGCGGGAGTACTGTGTCTCCTTGAGACCGCCGACATAACCGGAATGTGTGCGATAATACTTCTGAGTCAGCTTCTTGCCTGTCAGGACAGCCTTCTCAGCGTTGATGATGATAACATAGTCACCACAGTCAGCGTTGGGTGTGTAGTCTACCTTGTGCTTACCCTTGAGAAGAGAAGCAGCCAGAGCAGCTGTTCTGCCCATGGGCTTGCCGGCAGCATCGATAACATACCACTTGCGCTGAATGGTTTCATTCTTTGCCATTGTTGTGGACATGATTGTTCCTCCGTTTATAATGAAAATTATTGATTTCAGCTTTCTCATTATATCCATCCACCCACAGCCTGTCAACACCTTTTTTCGAAAAAATCGATTTAGATTTTGACTCCTTTGATTTTCGCTTGTTTTCTCTCGTTTTCTTCGTTTTTCTCAAAACCCATTTCATTTTTTATTTTTCATCAAACCCTTTACGTGCCTGCGCGGTAAAGCTGTTCTCCTTGCATCCACTCACTATTCTTTATCAAAGCAATTCAATATATGGAGCATATTTTAAAGCATTTGTGTTTCACTATTAGAAATAAAGCAATATATATAGTGCTTTTTGACCAAATTATCTATAGTCAGTTCGACTTTATTTTAAATAAAGCGACAATTTCTTAATTTTTTATTATCATTTATCGCCTTTTGAGCCTGATTATGTTGATATTTCCTCATTTTACTGGTACAATAAGTTTATATAATTCCCGTTATACAATAATATAGTTAAGTTCAGGAGATGCAATTTATGAGTAATTGTACTTATTCTCTTTCTCTCCCTCAGGTCTGTCCCGAAATGGCAGCCAGGGTCGAGGCTGTTTTTGAAAAGCACGCCGAAACTGTAGAGGCATCTGTAAAGCACATCGTTGCCGACACAGCCGACAGCACAGCTTATGTCTATTATCTCAAGTCGGGCAAAACATCCCACTTCCTTACAAACGGAACCGATTCCAAGCTTCTCTACCAGATGACAGCCGGAAATGTTTTTGGCAATGTCCTTCCCGAGGGCATGGATTGTGTCGCCACAATCGTCAAGGTCGCAGAAAAGGCTGTTATCCTCAGAATGACACGCGAAAGCTATCTTTCCCTGCTTGCAGCCGACAGTCAGTTTGCGATGGATATGTTCAAGCTCAATGCAATGAGCGGAGTTCATATGGCAAACGAGATCGCCAACCTTTCTTTCAATTCCTGCAAGACAAGGCTCATGAAGATCTATTGCTCGCAGGCCGACACATCGTCTCCCGTTGACGACGGCAAGTGGTATCCCGTTCGCTCCAAGCTGACACATGACGAGCTGGCTGACATTGTAGGCAGCGCACGCGTCACCATCAGCAAGCTGATCAACGAGCTGTGCAACGATGGCTTTATCAGAACCATCAACCGCCGCGCTCAGGTCAATGCAGAAGCATATAATGCTTTCATTGCCTGCGAAGGCAAATAATCCAAAGACAACATGAAACTGACCCATTGGCTGTACTGTCAATGGGTCAGTTTTTATTATATACTCATTATATTATATATGAATGATGTTTTTCAAGTCATTTGCCAAATCAGTAACTTTATGTTATATTAATTATGTATGCTGATTTTTGGGAGATAATTTATGCAGAAGATGTTGTCGCACCTCAGGCGGTGCATAGATGAATATAAAATGATAGATGAAGGCGACAAGATCGCCATCGGTGTTTCGGGCGGCAAGGATTCCCTTGTTCTGCTGCGCACAATGGCCGAACTCAGGCGATTCTATCCCAAAAAGTTTGAGCTTATAGCCATCACTCTCGACATGGGCTATGAAGCTGCCGACTTTTCCACCATCGCTCAGCTCTGACGTGATATCAATGTTGAATATATCATCAAACCCACAAACATCCGCGAAGTCGTTTTTGACATCCGCAAGGAAGAGAATCCCTGTGCGCTCTGCGCCAAACTGCGCCGCGGCAGCCATAATGACGCCGCAAAGGAATACGGCTGCAACAAGGTGGCTCTGGGACATCATTTCGACGATGCTGTTGAGACCTTCATGCTCTCGCTTTTCTACGAAGGACGCATAAGCTGCTTCCTCCCTGTCACCTATCTTGACCGCAGCGAGCTGCATGTTATCCGACCCATGCTCTATATGACTGAGCGAGAAGTGATCAATTTTGCGCGCGATA
>JAFQVZ010000368.1 GCA_017407765.1 Clostridia bacterium
CCAGCTCTATCTTCTCGGTCAGATGCTCCTCGATATATGTCATCATGCGGGCCAGCCTTGGAGACCTCTTCTTTTCTTTAAGTACATATTTCATCTTGACAGCGTAGCTGTGTGCCATGCCGTGCACCAGGTCGTAGATGTCCGGCAGCGAGACCGCGTTGTCGAACTCCTTGATGAACTCATCGCGTATATCGTAAGAGACCATGTCGAGCAGTCCGGACTGTATCGCCACCAGGCACATCTCATTTGCCGCGCCGACCGCCTCATAGTACATCTTGTCCATCGCTTCACTGTAAGAGCTGCACCTGTTGTACAGGGCGGTCGGATACTCATAATTGGCCTGCGAAAGCTCAGCTATCTTTTCAGTATCACCGGCAGCAATAGCCTCAAAGTACGGCTTCTTGCGCGCATAAGGAAGATAAATCTGGTTTCTTCGTGTACGGCTCAGTATTAAGTTAGCAGTTTTTTTATCTGACATTATTTGACCCTTAATTGTGGTTTTATATGGTCAGTCAGGTAACCGGCGGACCATATAAACCATGTTAATAATCTTATATAATTCGTAACAATATTATAACATCGCGCCTCTGCAATCAATACAATGAAGGTGTAACGGATCATGTTTTTGCAGGCTGCCAGTTCAACTCGCAGGAGTATGTTTGCAGACACGTTACAGAAGATCCTCCGGTCTACGGGGAGGATAACTTCGAAAAACTCGATATGAGATAGTGCTTTGAAGAAACGGCTATGCACAGGTTGATGGGGTTCGGCGTGTTCAGAGTCGTTTTTTCATTGCGAAAAAAAGGGAGGCTGCTGCCTCCCTTTGAAATGTGTGTTGCCTGTTTTAGTCTACTTTACCCAGACCTTATAGACCTTGCTCCATGGTGAGTAGTATCTGAGACCGCCGGAATCCTTGTACGTCCTTACCTGTACGTAGTAGTACCTCTTACGTGCGTTGGTCTTGATATTATTGCTGACCTTGCTGTACTTGGTGCCTATATTCTTTGTAACGCTTTCGGACATGTCACTGTTGCGGCTGTATTTTACCTGATATCCGCTTGCAGTGCCCTTGGACATTTTCTCGACCTTGACGTAGAACTTCTGCTTCTTGCCCTTGAGCGTCTTGACGTCGGTCGCATTTACTGTGACAGTCGGTACTGCCAGATATTGCGACAGTTCACTCGATGCAGTCGTCAGATAGTTGGCGCATGTGATCTCCTGATTCTCATCGCCCTCTGTCTTTTTTGCGACCTTGATAGGTATAAGAGCATATCCGCCATAAGATCCTATGCCCTTAATGTATGCATAACCATTACCGGTCGCGTTGTTCCTGATGCCGCCGGTCACGTAGTCTGTTCCTTCTTTGAGGAGCTTATTTCCGTTATAGAGTTTGAACTTTGGTGACTTGGCGTCTGCGACACTCAGGGTTGTCTTTCCGGTGATTTTTGTCACGACTTTGCTTGTCGCGTTTTTCTTGTTCAGGTACCAGAAATTGACGTCCACGCTGCCCTTGATGCCCGCAAGATTAAGCATTCCATCGATTTTTGCGCTGCTGGAATATTGCCACTTTGTGAAGTTAGTGGATGATGTGTTGCGGTTGTAGTACTGCGCACACCAAATATCAACATCCGGCGCCAGCTGGCTCGTTGTAATGTAAGAGCTGTAGAATGATGTGCTGGCATAGATGCCCGGTGTGTAACCTGCAGCCTTGATAGTATTACAAAAGGCGACAGCAGCATTTGTTGCAGCAGTTTTCGATATGCCGTAAAGTCTTCCGGCTTTTCCTCCGTAGAATTCATAGTCCATGTATACAGGCAACTCAAGATCCTTTGGGCCAATACCGAGAGCTCTGAGCCTCTTGATTGCGTAATTAGCTTCCTTTACGGCTTCGGTAGTATTCTTTGCCTGCGAGAACACATATGCTCCTGTCATCACGCCGGCAGCTTTGGCCTGACGGTAATGGGTCTCGAATTTGCTGTCTATATCCATTGACAGAGTAGGATTGATGCCCCCTGTATACGTGACCCTGAGGATCGCGTAATCGACTCCGGCTGCCTTAGCCGAGTTCCAGTTGCAGTTCTTGTTCTGCCAGTATGAGACATCGACGCCATTCACGATGACATTTCCGGTGAACCTGCCATTATGATAGTACGTTGAGTAATCCACCTTGCTGAACGGACTCGCTGAAGAGAATTCTGAGGCTGCAAATGCTTCTCCGTTAATAAAAACGTTGCCCGTGAACACGCATAAAGTTGTCATGAAGACGAGCACTGCCTTTGCAAAATTCCTTTTGCCCTTTTTATTCTTCATTTGTATGCTCCCCTTTCGGTCGCAATTGCGCTTCTGATAACCGATATTATTACCGGTATATATTATCAGAAGGTTGCTACCTCAGGCTTGCATGCTTCACAATTTTTAAGATTCCTGATGTACAGGACAGGGCCCTTTTCCTGGTACGCGTCGGTGTATTCGCAGCGCACTTTAGCGGTGATCTCGATCCAGTCGCCGAC
>JAFQVZ010000369.1 GCA_017407765.1 Clostridia bacterium
ATGCTAAGATGATGGTAGTTCATACAGATCTCCTTTCGGTCGTTTGGTGTGTGGTAACTTCATTCTACCAGAGATTTGTATGAACTTCTTTTTTTTCTTAAATTGTTGCACTTGATAGTATAATTCACCGTGAATGAAATCGACCGAGTATCCGTTCGGATACTCGGTCGATATATTTGTATATGAATATGAACTTTATTCCTGCAGCTCTTTTTCTATTTCAGCCAGAAGCTTGCGGTCATTCTTATCGGGAACAAACTTTTCGAACATGTCGGGACGCTTGCACATGGTGCGCCTGAGTGCCTGCTTGCGGCGCCATTTTGCGATATTTGCGTGATGTCCGGAGCGCAGCACCTCGGGTACCTCCGAGCCGTTCCAAACGGGAGGACGGGAATAATGGGGGTATTCCAACAGACCGCTCCAGTGGCTCTCATCGGTAAAACAATCCTCGTCGGCAAGAACGCCGGGAACAAGGCGGCATACGGAGTCGGCGACAGCCATAGCGGGAATTTCGCCGCCGGTGAGCACGAAGTCGCCTATGGAAATTTCCTCGTCAACGCACTGCTCGATGAAACGCTCGTCTACACCCTCGTAGTGACCGCAGACAATGATGAAACGGTCATATTCGCGCTTGAGACGCTTTGCGTCCTCCTGCTTGAATACTTTGCCCTGAGGACTCATGTAGATGGTGTGAAGGCGTTCTCCTGCCTCGTCGCAGATGTGCTTCCAGCAATCGTAAAGGGGCTGGATCTGCATTACCATGCCCATGCCGCCGCCGTAGGGATAATCGTCTACCTGCTTCTGTTTGTTGGTGGTGTAGTCACGTATCTGATGGCAGTTTATCTTGACGATGCCGTTGGACTGAGCTTTGCCGATAATGCTCTCGCCAAGTACGGCGGAAACGGTATCGGGGAAGAGGGTCATTATATCTATAGTCAAAGCTATCATGGCTTACATTCCTTCGATAAGAGCTACGGTGATGCGACCTGCCTCGGGGTCGATTTCCTTGAGAAATTCGGGTACGCCGGGAATCATGTGTTCCTCACCTTTTTCGTTTACGACTACATAGAGGTCGCCTGCGGGCATGTCGAGGACTTCCTTGAGAGTGCCAATCTCGCCACGAACTTCGTCATAGACGGGCAGACCGAGAATGTCCTGGATGAACCAGCTGCCCTTGGGGAGCTTGGCATCGTCACGGTTGATGCTGACGATTTTATTCTTGAGCTTCATAGCCTCGTTTACATCGTTGATGCCCTCCAGCAGCGCAATGACGCAATCCTTGTGGACGCGGGAGGAGAGTACCTTGTAAGGGGTCTGGCCGATATAGAGGGTCTTGAACTTTTTGAGAAATTCGGGGGAATCGCACCAGGGCTGGATCTTAACTTCGCCCTTGATGCCGTGGGTGTTTACGATTTTGCCGCTTTCGAGAAACTGCTTCTTTTCCATAATGTCCTCCTTATAGTCCCGAGAACTTAAAAATTATAAGCCGAAATGAAAATACTCAAAAATGCTGATTGAATACTTTCATTGAGGCTCAAGTGAGATGTAAAACAAAAGGGGAGGTGCGTGAGCATCTCCCCGGTTTTACGAGTGTCAGTCAACAATTTCAACCGAAACCCTTTTGCCGCTGCGCTGGGCAAGGGACTTGACCAAAACGCGTATTTCCTTAGCAATACGTCCCTGGCGGCCGATGACCTTACCCATGTCACCCTCTGCAACTCTGAGCTCGAGAACAGTTTCGTTGTTCTCCTCACGCTCGGTCACTGTGACCTCATCAGGATTGTCGACAAGGCTGCGGGCAATGTAAAGTAAAAGTTCTTTCATTGTAACGACCGATCCTTTCGCTCAACTAAAATGCGTTACAGAACGCCTTCCTTCTTCAGCAGAGTCTTAACGGTATCGGTGGGCTGAGCGCCATTCTTGATCCACTCGAGAGCGCGCTCCTTGTTAACCTTGACCTGAGTGGGCTCGGCCATGGGATCGTAGGTGCCGATCTCCTCGATGCATCTGCCATCACGGGGGAAACGGGAGTCAGCAACAACTATTCTGTAAAAGGGGTTCTTCTTAGCACCCATTCTGCGAAGTCTGATCTTTACCATTTCAATTCACCTCCAAGAGTATTTGTGTTTTAAAGTTGATATATATGGAAAATGTTTTTCACATTGACCAAACGAATTATCAGAAGCCGAAGGGATTCATACCGCGGCCTTTCTTACCCATGCCGCGCATCAGCTTCTTGGCATTCTTGCCGCTCATCTGCTTCATCATAGCCTGCATGGTGGAGAACTGCTTGAGCAGGCGGTTTACGTCTACTACCTGAGTGCCGCTGCCGGCTGCAATGCGCTTTTTGCGGCTGGAATTGAGAATATCGGGATTCTCTCTCTCCTTGGGAGTCATGGAGAGGATTATGGCCTCGGTGCGGGCCATCGCCTTTTCGTCGATGGAGGCGCCGCTCAGTGCCTTTGCGTCAACACCGGGGAGCATGCCCGCTATGTCGGAAAGGGAACCCATAGACTTGATGGAAACCAGCTGGTCATAGAAGTCGGCAAGAGTGAACTTGTTTTTCATGAGCTTTTCCGCAAGCTCGTTTGCCTTCTTCTCATCGAAGCTCTGTTCTGCCTTCTCGATAAGGGTGAGAATGTCGCCCATGCCGAGGATTCGGGAAGCCATTCTGTCGGGGTGGAAGGCCTCAATGCCGTCCAGCTTTTCGCCGACACCGGCGAACTTGATGGGCTTGCCGGTAACAGCTCTTACAGAGAGAGCAGCACCGCCTCGAGCGTCGCCGTCCAGCTTGGTGAGGAAGATGCCGGAGATGCCCAGCGCTTCGTCAAAAGCCTTGGAGACGTTTACGGCATCCTGACCGGTCATGGCATCGATAACCAGCATTACTTCGTCGGGCTCGACCTCGGCCTTGATGTTCTTAAGCTCGTCCATCAGAGCTTCGTCGATGTGCAGACGACCGGCAGTATCGATAAAGACTATGTCGTTGCCATGCTTCTTGGCATGTTCAACAGCAGCCTTTGCGATTTTAACAGGGTTTTCGGTGCCCATCTGGAAGACGGGAACATCGACCTGCGCACCCACGGTTTCCAGCTGGGTGATAGCAGCGGGACGATAAATGTCGCAGGCTGCCAGCAGGGGACGCTTGCCGCTCTTTTTCATGTAAGCGGCCAGCTTTGCACCGTTGGTGGTTTTACCTGCACCCTGCAGACCAACGAGCATTACCACAGTGGGGGATTTGGAAGATATATTCAGCTTGGAGTTCTCGCTGCCCATGGTGGCGGTGAGCTCCTCGTTGACTATTTTGATGACCATCTGCGCGGGAGTAAGGCTTTCGAGAACGTCTGCGCCGACAGCGCGCTCGCTTACGCGGGCGATGAAGTCCTTAACGACCTTGTAGCTTACGTCGGCCTCAAGCAGGGCAAGGCGCACATCGCGCATGGCCTCCTTGATATCGGCTTCATTAAGGCGACCTTTGCCGCGCAGCTTTTTGAATGTGGCGGACAGCTTTTCCGATAAACTTTCAAATGCCATAAGTGTCCTCCGTTATTTCTTCATGAGCTGAAGCTTTGCATCGATAAGGTTGCACAGCTCCAGAAGCCTGCCGTTTTTGAAGCGGGAACCGTTGAGCTGAGCGATCTCGGTCAGGAGAGCCTCAACATCGGCCAAATTGGCCTCCAGCTCCTGATGCTGGCGGATCATGCCAAGCTTTGCCTCAGCGTCTTCCATAATTGTCTCGGCGCGAACGATAACATCGCGCACGCCCTGACGGCTGATACCGTCATTTTCGGCAATCTCGGAAAGGGAAAGGTTCTCGCTGTAATAAAGATCGAAATACTCTTTCTGTTTATCGGTGAGCATCTCACCGTAATAGTCGAAGAGGATAGCCATGCGAACGTTTTTTTCCATGCCGAACCCCTCCTGACAGAAATAGTGTAAAGTATTTTCACTTACCTGGGTGAGTTTACAATAATTTTGCCCCGCTGTCAATAGATTTTTTGAAAAATGTAAAGAAATTTTCCTTTACACTTCAAACGGCCGAAAATAGGCATATTTTTGCCATTCGGGTGGGATAATTTAAGGCGTAAATTCACAAATAGTTTATAATAATTAGACCGCTATTCTATTGTGAAAACAGTGGAAATGTGGTAGAATAATCTATAAAAATAGAGCCCGATAAGGAGGCTGTATAACTTGGATAAGATAACAAGAAAGACCGTGATGCCCGGAGTTACGCTGCTGTGCTTGCAGACAGCTAAATTCAAGACC
>JAFQVZ010000370.1 GCA_017407765.1 Clostridia bacterium
CTGGCGGATGACCTCGTCGGGCACCTCTACGCCGTGGAAGCTCTCGTAATAGCCCTTGACGCCTCTGAGGATGTCGAAGGTCTCGTCGAGCGAAGGCTCGTTGATGGTGACCGGCTGGAAACGGCGTTCAAGCGCCGTGTCTTTTTCGATATGCTTGCGGTATTCCTTGAATGTTGTGGCGCCGATGACCTGGATCTCGCCGCGCGAAAGAGCCGGCTTGAGGATATTTGCGGCATTCATCGAGCCTTCGGCATCGCCTGCGCCCACGAGATTATGGACCTCGTCGATAACGAGGATAACATTGCCCATGGCCTTTACCTCGTCGATAAGGCTCTTCATTCGGCCTTCGAACTGGCCGCGGAACTGGGTTCCCGCAACCATGGCGGTCATGTCGAGCAGCCATACCTGCTTATTTCTAAGCTTAAAGGGCACATTGCCCTCGGCGATGCGCTGGGCAAGGCCCTCGGCAACGGCGGTTTTGCCGACACCGGGCTCGCCGATAAGGCAGGGGTTGTTCTTCTGACGGCGGTTGAGGATCTGAATAACGCGCTCGGTCTCGCTCTCGCGGCCGATAACGCGGTCAAGCTTGCCGTCACGGGCACGCTCGGTGAGATTAAGAGCGAACTTGGGCAGGAACTTAGGGCCCTTGCGGCTCTTTTTCTCCTCGCCCTTTTCTTCCTTCTTGGCCTGATTTTCGCTCTTTTTTCCAAAGAAATTGCCGAACAGAGGGAACGAAGGCGCGCGGGAGGGCTCGATATCGTCCTCAACACCGTCGCGGTCTTCCTCATCCTGCTCCGGGGAGTTCTGAGGAAGGGCCATTCCCATGCCGTCCATGGGGAAGCCCATGCTGCCCATGCTGTTCATAAGGCCGGCCATAAGGTCGCCGTCGCCCTGTTCTGCCAGCTCGGCAGTCATCTTTTCGACATCCTCGGGTGTGATGCCGAAACGGTCCATCATATCAGAGATGGGCTTGATGCCCAGCTCTTTTGCGCAGCGCAGGCACAGGCCCTCGCTGCCGCGGTTTTCGCCGTTTTCAAGCTTGGTGATGAAAACAACGGCTATATTCTTTTTGCATCTGGAGCAAATAGGTTGATTCATTATTTCTTGTTCTCCTTAAGAAGTCTGACTCCCTGAGTGACATAGACGTACAGCGCGCCGAATACGGCAATATAGCAGAGGCCGAACAGCACCTTCTTTACAGCCTCGGGAAGGGGCAGCAGAATAGTGCCGATAATGGCGATATAAAGAAGGACGGTTGCCGATTTGCCCCACTTGTTGGAGGCCGGCATATCCTTGATCCTCTTATAAAGAACAGCGCTGCCTAAAAGCAGAAGCATCTCTTTTGCGATATACAGAGCTGTGATCGCCCAAGGCAGCTTGCCTGCAATGGAAAGAGAGCACAGCGCCGCTGTGACCATCATCTTGTCTGCCAGAGGGTCGAGTATGCGTCCCAGAAGGGTGATAAGATTATATTTACGCGCGATATATCCGTCAACTATGTCGGTCACACCTGCCAGCACAAAAATCGCGGTTGCATAGAGGCCTGCATTGGGCACTTCCGAAAAGAAAACCTTGAGGTAGACAGGCACCAGCAGCAGCCTGAAAAGCGACAGGGCGTTGGGAAGGTTCATAAGTCTTCTCCTTACCGTTATGATATATGGCTGATGCCATGATAACATAACTTTATGTCTATATTATGAATTAAATAATTATTTCGCAAAGAAAGCTCTGGAAATCGCTCCGCCGATGATGCTCTGCGACAGCATCACTCCCGAAGTGATGCCGGTGGGCTCGGCGCTGCCATAGATCGAGATGCCCGCACATATCGCAAGTATGATAACGGCGCCGCCCAGAAGGCCGATGGTGCCGCCGGCAAGGCGGTTAAGGGCGCCGATAATGGGCCAGTCGAGGCTGAGGACCTTGACCGCAAACCAGATAGCCAGCTTTACGGCGGCAAAGATCAGGAAGAATGTCAGAGTAGGCGCTATCTTGGCAACGATGGCCCGGCTGAGCAGCTCGAGAGGGGTCAGCTCGCCGGTTGTAACGGTGATAAGCTTATCAAGTGTCTCACTGATGCCGAGGTCATCGGAAAGCTGGCTGAACTTTTCCGAAAGGCCAAGGGCAGCAAACTTATCTGCGAGTCCGCCAAGCGCATCCATGGTCTGCCCGGCCTTTTCGCCAAGCTGGACGGTCGCCTTGATTGCTTCGCCAAGCTCCATTGCCTCAGCCGCCGACTTGACGGCGCTTTCTGCATAGGGAGTGATGATCGAAGCCACCACGGGCTCGACTGCGGGGCAGAGAGTCATTGCGATGATAAGGGCAGCCAGTGTTCCGCACAGTCCGGCAATAACACGGAAGGCTCCGCGGCGCTTGCCGTATCCGTACATAAACACCATTATGCCCACAAACAGGATGTCAAAAAAATAGGGGGTATTTGTCATTATGCTTCTTCTCCTTGGGTGACGTCAAAGGCTACTATTCTTGCACAGTCGGGATAAACGGCGAGAACGCTGCCCGTCCCTGTTATTATGACGTCGCGGATGCCGGAAAGTTCCACGCTCAATGTCTCACCGGTCTCGATATCGGCGCGGAACACATGGGAACCTGCCGCAAAGGCAGCGGTGCCGCCTCTGAGCGCAAGGCTGCGGACTTCGCCGTCGTATGTTCCTTCAAACATGGTGCTGCCGTCGCGTCCGAAAACCACAACGCGCGACTGGCTGCCGCGTGCGCCCTTGAGCGAAACGGCGCAGAGACCCTCGGCCTCATGCTCGAAGGTTATCAGCGATCCCGATGCAAACTCGGTATATCCCTTCTGCTCGCCGTTCATATCAAAGACATAATATCCGTCGTCGGCCAGCACCGCGAGTGTGTCATTGCTCATAAACTCCATCGAGTATACGCGCTTGTTTCCAAGGCGGATCTCGCCGCGGCATTGGTCGCTTCCGGTCTCCTGCAGCCTGATATAAAGGTCGGCTTCGGCCGACTTCTGGCCGATGCAGAGGACTGCCGCTGTATCGCCGTCGGGCGAAATGGCCGGCATGAAGGCAAAATGCTCGGTCGTCTGCCATTTATATACCTCATTAAGCTTTTTGTCGAGCACGATGAGGGCTGTGCGGTAGCCGTCCTCGTCGGTGACAACGGCGCTCATGCCGTCGTCATTGCAGCTGAAGGCCAGAATGGTCGATTCAAGGGTGGTCTCAGCCAGCCTTGAGTAGCTGTTGAAGCGCGAAATGCCTCTGCCGCCCAGGTCATATACGAAGACCGAATTGCCCGATTCTCTCATAACGGGGGCGCCGTATTTGATCTGGCTGGAAAAGGACATATCCTCAAAGGGAGGTATAAAACGGAAGCTGCCGCCGGCGCAGGTGGCAACGCCCACATCAAAAGCCTTATAGGATGTGGTCATTCCCGCCTCGAAGTCAAAGGTATCGGTGGTCTCGCCTTCAAAGGTGATATATTCGATATATGAGATTATGCGCTTCATGTTCTCGGTATTCAGATCTTCCTGATAGCGGAAGATGCAGAACATGATAATGAAGATCAGGGCTGCAAGGCACAGCGAGCGAAGTGCTCCTATGATCTGCAGGCGTCTGTCTTCGCGGAAGCGCATGACTTTACTTGTGCTTTGTGTAAGGTTTGACATCTATATTCTCCATATCGTATGTCAGCGCGGTCATATAAAGTCCGCAGGCAGGTGCTGTGGGGCCTCCCTCCTCGCGGTCCTTCGACTCGAGGATGCGGGGGATATCGTCGGGGTCGATCTTGCCGTTTCCGACAAAGACCAGCGTGCCGGCGATGGCGCGCACCATATTGTAAAGAAAACCGTCGGCGCAGGCGCGGATCTCGATCATATCGCCTTTGCGCTCGACCTCAAGGTAATAGATCTCGCGGATGGGCGAGCGGACGGGTGTGCCGATCGACCTGACCGCCGAAAAGTCGTGAACACCCACAAAGTGGCGTGCCGCCCTCTTCATCTTTTCCTCATCAAGATGCTGAGGATAGAAATATGCTCTGTCGTTCATGAAGGGGTTACGGGTCGAGCTGTTGTGGATGCGGTAGGTGTATTCCTTGCATTTGCAGGAAAATCTTGCATCAAAATCGTCGGGGACGATGTGTGCCTCATGGATGACGATGTCGTCGGGCAGCCTTGCGTTAAGGGCAAAGGGCAGACGCTCCATGGGGATCGAGCAGTCCATCCTGACGCTGGCGATATATGCCTCGGCATGAACACCGGCATCGGTGCGGCCGCAGCCCGACACCGAGACCTTGACTCCGCATGTCTTCTGAATGGCCTCTTCGATGCGCTGCTGGATAGTCACGCCGTTATTCTGGCGCTGCCAGCCGTGATAGGCCGTGCCAAGGTATGAAAGTTTAAGAGCTATTTTCATATAAATGCTGCCAGCCTTCCCGAATTGATAACTATAAGGCAGAAAACTGCCATGAAGCAGAGGGCCTGTGTGTCAAGCTTCTGCATCTTAAGTGTGTTGAGCCTTGTGCGGCCGTCGCCTCCGTGATAAAGGCGGCATTCCATTGCCGTTGCCAGCTCGTCGGCGCGGCGGAAAGCCGAAACGAAGAGAGGAACGAGAATGGGGATGAGGGCTTTTGCTCTGTCGAGCAGGCTGCCCGATTCAAAATCGGC